>JAPFEH010000056.1 GCA_026169195.1 Dysosmobacter sp.
CAGTATACCATACTGTCTAATAAATGGGGGGCAGTTCATGTGGACATCCTTCTTTTTTCAATCCTTTTATACGCGTCTCCAGCTGGCACCGTCTTTGGTATCCACGATCTCGATGCCCTGTGCCTTCAATTCATCCCGAATCCGGTCTGCCTCGGCAAAATTCCTGTCTTTCTTGGCCTCATACCGCTGCATGACCAGCGCATCGACGGCAGGATCTCCCTCTCCTGTAACGGTGTAGCCGCAGGCCGTGGAGGTGCTCTGCTGTGCCGCCAGCTCCGTCCGCTTCTCATCCGCTTTTTTCAAAAGCTCCAATCCCAGCACCTGATCAAACTCCCCGATCAGCGCCAGCTTGGTCGCGTCACCTGTCTTGGCCTTCAGTACATCAAAAACCGCCGTTACACCCATGGAGGTATTCAGATCATTCCCCATGACCTGCATGAATTTTCCCTTGTACTGGTCGAATGCAGCCTGATCGATCTCTCCCTCCGGTTTCAGGGCTGCGATCCGCGCGATCAGCTTCTGATAAGCCGCCACGGCATTGTCCAGATTTTCCCACGTAAAGACCAGTGCCTTGCGATAATGGCTCTGCAGGCAGAAATACCGGTAGGCCAAAGGATCATATCCCTTTTCCTCCAGCAGGGAAACGGTCAGGAACTCTCCCTTGGACTTGCTCATCTTGCCGTCATTGGTGTTCAAATGCGCCACATGGAACCACTGGGGGCACCACGGATGGCCCAGATAGCTTTCAGACTGTGCGATCTCGTTGGTGTGATGGGGGAACGCATTGTCAACGCCGCCGCAGTGGAGATCCAGATATTCGCCGTTATATTTCAAAGAGATGCAGGAACATTCGATATGCCAGCCGGGATAGCCGACACCCCAAGGAGAATCCCACTTCAAAGCCTGATCTTCAAACTTGGACTTGGTGAACCAGAGGACAAAGTCATTTTTATTGCGCTTGTTGGTATCCTCTTCCACGCCCTCCCGGACGCCTACCGCCAGATCGTCCTCGTCGTGATCGTTGAATACATAATAACGGCTGAGCTTGGATGTGTCAAAATAGACGTTGCCGCCAGCCAGATACGCATATCCCTTCTCCAGCAGGCCGCTGACCATCTGGATAAACTCCGGAATCAGGCCGGTGGCAGGCTGCACAACATCCGGAGTCTTGATATTCAGCTTTTCGCAGTCTGCAAAAAAGGCATCCGTATAAAACTGAGCGATCTCCATGACGGTCTTATGCTCCCGCCGGGCGCCCTTGAGCATTTTGTCCTCGCCTTCATCGGCATCGGAGGTCAGATGACCCACATCCGTAATGTTCATGACACGGTTCACATCATAACCGGCATAGCGCAGGTACTTTTCCAGCACATCCTCCATGATATAGCTGCGGAGATTGCCGATATGGGCAAAATGATACACCGTAGGCCCGCAGGTATACATTTCCACGTGATTGGGCGTGTGGGTTTTGAACTCCTCTTTTTTATGGGTAGCTGAATTATAAAGATACATGATATCGACCTCTTTCCTGAGGAGCAGGCGCTCTGCCCCGTTCCTCATAGTTCCTTTTTCTGTTCCGTATTTTTCAAATATTGTTCGTCCACCAGCTTTTCCAGCAGCTCCAGACGGGAGGAGACTGCCGCCAGCCTTTCCAGAACGGGGTCTTTTACGTTGATCTGGTCCACATCATCGGCATAATGTGTTGTTTTTCCAGCAATGCGGACCACCTGTGCCGGAATGCCCACGGCGGTCGCATCCTCCGGTACCTCGGAAAGCACCACAGCGTTGGAGGCAATGCGGGCATTATCCCCCACCTTGAAGGGCCCTAATACCTTTGCGCCGCAGGAAATCAATACGTTGTTGCCAATGGTCGGATGGCGCTTGCCCTGATCCTTGCCGGTACCCCCCAGTGTCACACCGTGGTAAATCAGGCAGTCATCTCCGACCTCAGCGGTCTCTCCGATGACAATGCCCATTCCATGGTCGATCACCAGACGGCGGCCGATCCTTGCGCCGGGGTGGATCTCAATGCCGGTCCAGAACCGGCTCCACTGGGAAATACAGCGCGCCAGAAATTTCAAGCGGTGGCAGTAGCACCAGTGGGCGAGCCGGTGGTAAAGAATGGCGTGAACGCCGGGGTACAGGAGAAAAATCTCCAGCTTGCTCCGGGCCGCAGGGTCCCGGCGCTGATAGGCGGCCAGTAAACCGCCCAAACGGGTTTCTTTTTCCATATGCGAAGCTCCTTGCAGTTGGTCGGAAGGCAAAAAAAGCGCCTCCCGTACCAAAGTACGAGAGGCGACGAATCGCGGTTCCACTCTCATTTATCACTCAAGGAAGGCCCTTGACGCAGGCCGGACGGGAGGCTTCCAGATCCTCCGCGCTCATGGGCGCACTTCACAGTTCCATCCGCAGGCGCGCTTGCAGCCGGTGACGCACCCTCTCTGTTCTTCCGGTATCCTGTTACTCTTCCCAGTCATTGCGCTATTGAATTATACCCCAGTATACTAGCAGGAATTTCTGAACGTGTCAAGAACAACTTCTCCACAGCAGGCAGTCCGCCGTCTGCCTGTACTGCGTTTCCGGCTGCTGACGGCCGCCTCTTATGTCCCCAGCCAAAGAAGATCTCCCGCGATCGGGGTATAGAACAGCCGCTCGATCTCCGTTCTCTCCCGTGTCTGCCCCAAAATCCACATGAGCTTTGCAACCACGGACTCCGTTGTCATGTCGTAGGCCTCCAGCACATTCAGCTCATTTTTCAGCGCGTGGCCCACATGATAGACGCCCACATCGCTGCCCTCATTGGCCACCTGCGTGGTCAGAACGATCACTCTGCCGGCGTCCATCCACTCCCGGACGCAGTCATAAAATCCGCCGCTTTCCGGAAGCCCGCCTACGCCGAAGCTCTCCAGAATCAGCGCATCGTTCCGCTCCAGCAGGAAGTCCGCCTGCGCCCGGTCCGCGCCGGGAATCAGCTTCATCAGCGCCACTTTCGTATTCAGCGTCTCATAAAAAAGCGGATAAGCTCCGCAGTCCTGCCGGATATAGCGGAGAAGGACCCCGTCCCGCAGGATTCCCAGGCAGGGATAATTGATGCTGGAAAATGCCTGAAAGCTCTTGGAACGGGTCTTGCGAGCGCGGGTCCCCAGAATCACCTGATGGTTGAACACAATGGACACGCCCGGCAGATCTTCCGCGGCGCAGCGAAACGCGTCCAGCAGATTGACCTTGGAATCCGTGGAATCGAAGCCGATGGGCTTTTGCGATCCGGTCAGAATGATGGGCTTCGGACTCCCCTGCACCAGATAACTCAGGGCCGCCGCCGTATAAGCCATGGTATCGGTGCCATGGGTCACCACAAACCCATGATAGGCGCCATAGTTCTCCTGAATGCATCGGGCAATCATCTGCCAGTGCCGCGGTCCTACATTGGTACTGTCCAGATTCAGCAGCTGCACGCAATCCACCTGACAAATACCGGAAATTTCCGGAATATGAGACAGCAGCTGGTGTGTGGTCAGCTCCGGCGCCAGCCCCTGTGCGGTTACATCCGAGGCAATGGTTCCGCCGGTACCGATCAATAAAACCTTTTTCATCCCCTGTTCACCCCAAGTCCCGGTGATCCAGTGCAGCCAGTCCAAAGCGCGCCGCCTGCGTGACCGTTTCCCGCTCCGCTTCTGTGGAAGCCGCCTTCCACCGGACCCGAAGCTCCCGCAGAAATGCTCCCCGCAGCGAGTCCTCACCCTCCCGCTTCCAGACATCTTCCGCCATACGGGTGTGGTCCCGGATCTCCAACGCATAAAACCGCTCCGCCAGCGCTTCCTGAAGGGCTTCCGTATCGACACCGGCCGCTTCCGTCTCTCCGGTCAGCAATATCCGGTACAGATCCCGCTCCGTTTCGCCTGTGAGCGCCGCCTTCACAGCTGCTCCCGGCTCCTTTCCGGTCACATCCACCTCCAGAATCTCATAACGGCGGCGGGCAAACGGAACAAATGTCAAGGTCACGGTTCCACCTTCCAGTACCCCCTGATAAAAGCCCTTTTCTCCCAGCTCGTCGAATCCTCTCCCTTCCGGACAGCCCGGCCATGCGCAGAGGGTCCGCCCGCAGTAAAAGGGCTCTGTCCGTTTGTGGATGTGGCCCAATGCCAGATAGGAAAGCCCGCTTGCCGCAATTTCAGCCCGCTCAATGGGGCCGTACCGGTCCTCTGCCGGATCCACATCTCCATGCAGCAGCCCGAAATGGACCCGCCCGTCTTCCGGAGCGGTAAAGCCGGACAGCACATGTTCAGGCCGGCTGTCTCCGGTAAAGGCGGCTCCATGGACGGTCAGCCCCCAATCCGGAAAATCCACTGCCGTCAGCCGCTCCTCCCGAAAAATCGTCACGTTTTCCGGCCAGTCCACCGTCATCCACGGACTGCCCGGGCCATACCAGTCATGATTGCCCGGCGCAACGAGCACCTGTGCCCGCATCTGACCAAATGCCTGCGCCAGCTGCTCCCCCGTTTCACGAAAGGCGCCGGTACTGTCAAAGAGATCCCCCGCCAGCAGCACCAGACGGATCTCCTCCCGCTTGACGTATTCCGCCAGCCGAAACGCCAGTTCCCGGCTCTCCCTCCGGCGGGCCGCCGCCTGTCGGGCCGGCATGGCGCCGAAGGGACTGTCCAGATGGAAATCCGCGGCGTGGATGAATTTCAGCATGTCAGCCATCCTCTCTCCACCCCTTGCAGATGTCCACCCACCCTGCAAAATGGGAGGAATACCGTTCCAATTCCCCGCAGGTCAATTCAATGGCGCTGTTGTCGCTTCCCGCTGCGGGGAACACCGTCTCAAAGCGCCGCAGCGACACGTCCAGATAGGTCCTCACCCCCTCCGGCAGCGCAAAGGGACACACGCCTCCCACGTCGTGGCCGATCAGCGTATGGGCCTCCTCATGAGTCAGCATTTTGGCCTTTGTATGGAACTGCTTTTTATAAGCGCTGTTGTCTACCTTTGCGTCTCCCGCCGCTACGATGATAACAGGCTGGTCCTCCACCTTGAAGCTGAGGCTCTTGGCAATGCGGGCGCCTTCCACGCCCACAGCCACCGCCGCCAGTTCCACCGTGGCAGACGACACTTCAAACTCGCGAATCCGGTCTGCGATCCCGAACTCCTTCAGGTAGTTTCTGACTTTTTGAATCGACATGGCTCTCTTCTCCTATGTATTTATCTCAGTTCCACCCGCTCTACGGCGGTGCAAAGTCCTGTCCCGCTGTCCACGGTAAACACAGCGCCCTGCAGCTTGCAGGGGCCTTCCGCCGGTTGATAGCGCCCCGGAAGCCCCCCCAAAAAGCTCTCGACCGACTGGCGGGGGCGGATGCCCAGCACCGACTCAATGGGTCCGGTCATGCCGAGGTCGGTAATATAACCGGTTCCCTTTGGATAGATCCGCTCATCAGCGGTGGGCACATGGGTGTGGGTGCCCCAAAGCGCACTGACCCGCCCGTCCAGATAATACCCCAGCGCCAGCTTCTCGCTGGTGGCCTCGGCGTGAAAATCCACCAGCGTAAAATCCGCGTGGTCCCGTGCCAGCAGGCGGTCCGCTGTGGTAAAGGGATTCTCTGCCTTCCAGTCCAGACCGCAGCGGCCGATCAGATTGACGACCCGGATCCGCAGGCCGTTTCCCTCAAAGATCCCGCAGCCGCGTCCCGGCGCCCGGGACGCATAATTTGCCGGCCGCAGCAGCCATGGCGTTTCTTCCAGCATATCCCGGATCTGCATTTTTCCAAATGTATGGTTCCCCAGCGTTACCACATCGGCGCCGGCATCGTAGATCCGCCACGCCTGCTCCGGCATCAGCCCCACGCCGGAGGCGTTTTCGCCGTTGACCACTGTAAATTGGATCTCTTTCTGCTTTTTCAGCGGCCGCAGAACGCGTTCCAGATGGGCAAGCCCCGGCTCACCTACCACATCGCCCACTGCCAGAATACGATACAGCATCCCATTCCTCCTTATCGCGTCAGACCCAGCACAGGCCCCAGTTCCTTCAAGCTCCGGATCCGGTAATCCGCAGCGGTCTCCGGCAGCGCAGGATCCACCAGACAGGCACGGATCCCCGCACGTTTCGCCGCCAGCACATCCAGCTCCCGGTCTCCAATGGCCAGTGTCCGGTCCGGATCCAGCCCATAAGTCCTGATGAGGTGGAGATTTCCCGCCGGATCCGGCTTACGGGCATAGACCGTTCCCGCAGAGACCACATCCGTAAAATACGCGCGCAGTCCCGCTTCCGCCAGATAGTCATGCACCGATTCGCTGCGGTGGGTAAATATAAAATTCCGTCCCCCTGCCGCCTGAAAGCGGGACAGCATTTCTCCGGCATACGGAAACGGATGCGCTTCCGGCTGTCCGTGCTCTGCGACCCAACTCCGGTAGATCCGGTCGATCTCTCCGGCCGTCCTCCCCGCCTGTTCCGCGCACCATGTCAGCACCTGCTCCCGCGAGCGGGTGAACCGGCACAGCAGGTCTTCCTGACGCACCGGAACGCCAAGCGTTTCCATCACCTGCCCCAGATCCCTGCACATCGCCGGGTACGTATCGAACAGCGTCCCGTCAAAATCCCAAATCAGTTCCTGATAGCGCATCATTTGCACTCCTTTGATGTTCTATTCCGGTTTAGTATAGCAAACACGCGTCCGTTTGAAAAGCAGAACCCTGCTTTTTTTCTCCTGTTTTGCAGCAGCCGGCCCTTTTTCCACCCTCTTCGGTCTTTGGACTGACTCTGAATGCAGATCACCACCCTTCATCGAACGGAAGGGTGGTGCATTTTACAGGCGGCAGCTGCTCGATCGGTGGAGATTCGTCACAGAGGATGATTCCAATATTCCACGGTTTTTCCGTTCTCATCATAAAAAGTAACGATGCCGGCATTTACAGGCAGAACCACCGCAAACGGCTTGCTGCGGTCAAGATCGATCGCCTGAATGGAATTTCCATCATCAATTTCCAGCCGGACCACCTGCTGCTGATTCATAGAAAGAAATGCCCGTTCTTCATATCCCTCTACTGTGAACTCTGCGATTCCCCGTTCAACTCCGGAAAGGCTTCCTCCACCACGAAAGAAATATCCAAAGGAGCGTCCGGGGCGATGAACATAGACAGAAAAAGTGTGGTCGCTCATATCCTGCGGATAAGAAAGATAGGCTGCCATCGTGTCAGAAACGCTTCCGGTGATGATCCAATCATCCGGTATCTTCTGCGAACCGCGCACATCTGATTCCAGATTGGTTGATGTTACACCAATATCATCACGGGCATAAAGGAAACCAACAAATAAAACGCATCCGAGGACAAGCCCTAACGCCATTTTGAACATGACTTTTTTCATTTGATCCCGCTCCTTTGTCCGCTCTCGATTTGTTTTTTTATGGATTTTATCATACTTTTCCACGTTCATCAACCAATCGCGAATCTTGCGGGCCGAACCCAGAAGTTTGCGAAACGACTGACCATCCGTTCAAATCGCGCTTCTGTGTCCCCTTGCGTTTTCAAGAAAAATATTTATAATATCCAATAGAACCATCAGCGGCAATGATGACCGGGAGGAATGGATATGGCAGTAAAGCTGGAATTGTATCGAGTCTTTAAGGAAGTGGCAGAGTCCGGCAACATCTCTGCGGCAGCCAAAAACCTCTATATTTCCCAATCCGCAGTCAGCCAGTCGATCAAGCAGCTGGAGACCGCCCTGCAGGCCCGTCTCTTTGCCCGCAGCCCCCGCGGCGTCACACTGACCGGCGAGGGGCAGATGCTCTATCAATACGTCCGCAGCGCTCTCGGCCTGCTGGCAACCGGCGAGGATAAGCTCTCTCAGGCCCAGCAGCTGCTGCTGGGCACCCTGACCATCGGCGCCAGCGATACCGTCACCAGCTTCTTTCTGGTACACCATCTGGACGCCTTCCACCGCCTGCACCCCGGCATCCGCCTGAAAATCGTCAGCGGCCGCAGCGCCAAAGTCCTCAGTATGCTGAAATCCGGCGCTGTGGACATCGCCTTCGCATCCTCTCCCACAGACCCTGCCGTGGAGCATTGGCCCTGCTTTGCCACCCATTCCGTCTTTGTGGCAGGCAGTGGATACCCCTGTGATTTTGACCACCTGCATACCCGCCGCGAGATCGCCGGCTTTCCGCTGATCCTTCTGGAGCGCAAGGCCAGCAGCCGGGTATTTCTGGAGCAGGACTTTTTGAAAAGCGGCGTGACGCTGGCGCCGGAAATCGAGCTTTCCTCCCGCAGCCTGCTGGTCTCTTTGGCGCGGATCGGTCTCGGCGTTGCCGGCGTTACATTGGAATTTGTTCAAAAAGTGCTGGACAGCGGGGATATCCGGCTTCTGCGCACGGATTTTGAGATTCCGGCCCGTTCCGTGGATCTGTGCACACTGCGGGACGTGACACCCACAGCCGCCGCTGCCGCTTTTATGGAAATGGTCCAAAGCCAGACCCCCGAAGCCCCCGTTTCACCGATACAAGCATAAAAAAACCGCCGCGATGTTCGCGGCGGTTTTCGTTTTGTGCAGGGTGAACCCTTTTGATGCGGTCTGCTCTTCGGAGCACCGTGCAGGCTCATTGCATCGTCAGAGTTTCCCGAACCGTACTGTCAAAATACGCCACCGGATCCTGCGGCTGTTCGTCCTGACGGACTTCAAAATGCAGATGCGGACCAGTGGACATTCCGGTGGAACCGACGGCTCCCAGCATTTCTCCGGCCTTCACAGCATCTCCTTTTTCTGCGGTCAAATTCCTGCACTGACCATACAAGGTTGACAATCCGTTCCCATGATCCAGCAGCAGATAATTTCCCCTGACCGTATCAAACCCTGTTTCGATGACAGTGCCATCGGCTGCGGCCAGAATCACTTCTCCCTCCGGAGCCGGAATGTCGATGCCGGTATGGAACGTCTCCCCCTGTCCGCCGGGGTTGGCGCGGGCGCCGTAAGGATTGCTGAGGCTGACGGTGCGGCTTCCCTGCACAGGCCACGCAAACCACCGGCTCTGCTCCTGATCCGCGGCGTAGATGCCATAGAGGTAAGGCTCCTCTCCGCCTGCCAGCTGCGGCAGCATCCGGCAACTCCCATCTGCTTCCCGTGTCACTTTCAGCCTGCCGGTGGAAAGCCGGTAATCCTTGGTTTGGGTGGTCCCGTCCTTCATCGTCACGGAGACGGTCAGCACCGCGCCGTCAAAGAAATCCACATTGGCGTGGACGTAGTCCGGCCCATCCAGTCCGTCTTCTGTCACCAGTTCCTCAGGAGGGATCCAGAATCCGTACTGCGCCTCCGGATCATAGTCCTCTGTCACGGAATCTCCCAGAGGCTCCAGCTCCGGCAGATACCACATCCCCGTTTCATCCCGACTGATCGACACCGGAGGCAGGACATGCTCCTCCATTTTCCGGTAAAAATCAAGCCGTTCCTCCTCCGTTAAACCGGTATGCAGCCGGTTTCGGTACAATCCGCCCTTGTTGATGGACAGCGATACCGTTTGGATATCCTCTCCGTTCACTTGAAAAAGGCTGCCGGTAAATCCGCCCCACTCCGGATCCATCAGTCCCGCTCCCGAAAGAATTGCCAGCCCGCCGTTGGCGTTGGGCAGGAAGGTCTCTCCGGTATCCGCCGCATAAGCCGTCAATCCAAAGGCATACGTAAATCCGGACAGCACCCCTGCACTCTGCTCTCCATCCGACGGCTCCTGTTTCGGACGGAATGTTACGGTCCCCAGCACCAATGCCAGTGCGCAGGCAGCACACACCGCCCCCCGCAGGGCCATTTTCCAATGCCGCCCTGCCCGCCGTCCGGTGTCGGTACGCTGTTGTTTCCATGCAGCGCGCAGCACCCGGGCCTCCAATTCCTTCGGAACCTGAATGTTCTCCATCAGTTCATGATACTCATGGTTCATCTTCATTACCCCCTAACAGGTCTTTCAGTTTGATCCGCGCCCGGCGAAGCCGGGTCCGGATCGTAGCAGACGGCACCTCCAGCAGTCCGGCGATCTCATCGGTGGAATACCCTTCGGCATAGTGCAGATGTACAGCCGTCCGCAGCTTTTCCGGAAGCCGGGCTACTGCGTCCCACAGTTCCGCCGCCCGGTCATCTGCCGGACCGCTCCACTCCGGAATATCCTCCAGCGACAGCACCGGCCTCCGCAGGCGGAAGCGGTGCAGATCCGCACAGCGGTTCAAGGCTGTCCGGAGCAGCCACGCATGAATATGGCTGCTGTCCCATGTTTCCGTTTCCTGCTGAAACAGCCGTAAAAATACATCTTGATAAACATCTTCCGCATCCGCATCATTCTGCATCCTGCACAGGGCCAGCCGGTAGACCGCACCGCCGTGCTCTGCCATGGCATCGCAAAGGGCCTGCTCTGTCATGCAATGTCCCCTTTCCTTGGTTTCAAAAGCGCTTTCTATGAATAACACGCCTGCACAGCAGGAAATGTTTCCTTGATGAAAAAATCCCATCGGAATTTCCGATGGGATTTGAGACTGTCGAAAAAGTGGCTGCGGCCACTTTTTCGAAAAGGCTACACCCTGCTGCGCGCATAATTTGTCTGCCATAGGCAGACAAATTCCACACTTGCAGGGCGAGAAGTATTTTCTGCCACGTACACGCCGCGGCAGAAAATGATTTCACTTGATTCGCCGCCTGCGGGCGGCGAACTCTGCGAGGCTTTTTCGATACGCTGAATCCTATCGGAATTTCCGATGGGATTTCAATTCAATCCAGCAAAACGCATTTGCTTCGTTTTTCCGGTCAGGTCGATCTTCGCTGCGGGTTTCAGCGCCGCAGCGCTTCTGCCGCTCCGTTTCCTTCCAGCCGCAAGCTCTGCGGGGAGAAGCTGGCGGGCAAGGCGGTTTCATGTTTCGCGGATGCCATAGATCTCGAACCGGCCGATCAGATTCTGCACCGTCAGCTTCTGCGCCAGAAGCTGCTGATAGGTAGCGCCCTTCTGCTTTCCGGCAGTCCGCAGCCTGTCCAGCTCCGCGCGCACCCGGTCCCGTTCCAGCAGCAGATCGCCATACATCCGGTCATAGGCAGCCAGACGCTCCTGTTCTGTCATATCACACATTGAACCGGAAATAGATCATGTCTCCGTCTTGAACCACATACTCTTTGCCCTCGCTGCGAAGCTGGCCCTTTTCTTTCGCGGCATTGACGCTCCCATACTTCATCATGTCATCGTAGGCGATGACCTCTGCCCTGATAAAGCCCCGCTCAATGTCGGAGTGGATCTTTCCGGCAGCCTGCGGCGCCTTGGTTCCCTTGCGGATGGTCCATGCGCGGCACTCATCCTTACCGTAAGTCAGGAAGGAAATCAAACCCAGCAGAGAATAGGAACATTTGATCAGACGGTCCAGACCGGACTCCTCAACGCCCAATTCCTCCAGAAACAGCTGGCGGTCCTCTCCGTCCAGCTCGGCAATGTCCTGCTCCATTTTGGCACAGATCGGCAGAACCTGTGCGCCTTCTTTTTCCGCCAGTTCCTTCACCTGCTGATAATACCGGTTATTCTCCAGATCGGTAAAGCCATCCTCATCGGTGTTGGCCGCATAAATGATGGGCTTGAGACTCAGCAGATCGGAGGTGGCGATCAAAGCCTGATCGTCCTCACTGCATGTGTAAGTCCGCGCAGATTTTCCCGCGTTCAGGTGCTCCGCCAGACCTTTGAATACCTCCACCTCATGCAGGAACTTCTTGTCCCCCTTGGCAGCCTTCTGCGCCTTTTCGATCCGGCGGTTCACCATTTCCAGATCTGCCATAATGAGTTCCAGATCAATGGTCTCAATGTCCCCCAGCGGGTCCACAGGCACATTGGTTCCGGCATCTGCCACCACGTGCATGATATTCTCATCGTCAAAGCAGCGGACTACATGGACGATCGCGTCCGTCTCCCGAATGTTGGAGAGGAACTTATTGCCAAGACCCGCACCCTGACTGGCGCCCTTTACCAGACCGGCAATATCTACGAATTCAATGACAGCCGGCGTCTTTTTATCCGGCTCGTAAATCTCTGCCAGCCGGTCCAGACGCTCATCCGGCACAGCCACCATGCCCACATTGGGGGCGATGGTGCAGAAGGGGTAATTGGCGCTCTCCGCACCGGCATTGGTGATAGCGTTGAACAGAGTTGATTTTCCAACATTTGGAAGTCCGACGATGCCAAGTTTCATAGTTTCCGATATCTCCTTTATTTTCAATGGTTTCAGATATTTCTTAAAGGCAGTTTCCATTATTTCAGGCCGATCGGCCCTGTTTTCAATCTGCCGATATCCATGCGTACATGCAGAAGCGGCCGCTCCCCGCTTCGTCGCAGGGATTCAGGCAATGCCCGGATGTTTGAAGACCTGATCCGCATCCCTTCTCTGCCAAATAGCCTCACCCACAGATTTCCCCGTGCAATTCTTTCTCACAGGCAGAAAAGAGCATATTGTTACAGGATAATTATACCACAGCATATTCCTGTTCTCAAGTTCAAGATAAAAACTGTGCGGTACTTTCTGATATGCCTCTCAAGCTAGGTCCACCGATCGATCAACATTGCAATCATAGAAAACCGGACAACAGGCACAACAAAAACGCGATTTCCCTTTTTCAAGTAAAGCGAAAAAACACCTGATTTCATGCGAAATCAGGTGTTTTATGGTTGCGGAGACAGGACTCGAACCTGCGACCTCCGGGTTATGAGCCCGACGAGCTACCAACTGCTCTACTCCGCGATATTAGGTTTGTGGTGCCGGTGACCGGACTCGAACCGGTACAGTATTGCTACCGGGAGATTTTAAGTCTCCTGTGTCTACCATTCCACCACACCGGCAGCTGTCGGCAATGGTTAGATTACCACATTTCTATCCACATTGTCAACCCCTTACTCTAAAAAAATAAAATTTTCTTTTTATGGCAGGACCGTTGCACGGTTTCGTGCAACTTTTCACCGAAGCGGGCATATACTGAGTGAACTGCTATGCAAAGGAGGAACCCCAGTGAGATCCCAGATGACCCAAATCGGTGATGTGGACGACCTGATCTACCAAGATGACTGGATGATCAGCGACCGCTGAAATGACAGGACGCCGCTTTCGCGGCGTCCTTTTGCGTTTTTCAGCAAATGGTACCGCCGCCCACCACGCGCTCGCCGTCATACAGCACCACCGACTGTCCCGGTGTGATCGCACGCTGCGGCTCCGCAAATACCACCCGAATCCGGTCTCCCGGCAGCGGTTCCGCCACAGCGGCAGTCTCCTTTTGCGTATGGCGGGTCTTGACAGTGACCGCCATGGGCGCCGTCAACTCAGGGACGGAGATCCAGTTCATTCGCTCTGCCGTCAGTTCCCGCTCCCACAAAGCGCTGTCCGGCCCCAGCCGGACGACATTGGACACAGGATCCTTTTCCAGCACATAGAGGGGCTGCTCTGTGGAGATCCCCAATCCCTTGTGCTGCCCGCGGGTATATCGGATGATCCCCTTATGCTCTCCCAGCACCCGTCCTTCCTGATCCAGAAACTGCCCCGGTACAGAAGGCGCTCCGACCGTCCGCTCAATGAAGGCGGCATAGCTCCCCTTGGGCACAAAGCAGATATCCTGACTATCCCGCTTCCGGGCCGTCAGCAGCCCGTGGACTTGCGCCGTCTCGCGGACCTCCGTTTTTTCCATCCCGCCCAGCGGGAAAAGCGTATGAGCCAGTTCCTCCTGTGTCAATGTGTACAGAAAATAGCTCTGATCTTTGCTGCGGTCCCGCCCCCGCAGCAGCAGATACCGTCCTGTGGTTTCGTCCTGCTCGATGCGGGCATAGTGGCCGGTTGCCAGAAAGTCTCCGCCCAGATCCCGGACACGGCGCAGCAGCGCGCCGAATTTCACAGTCCGGTTGCACTCTGCACAGGGATTGGGTGTGCGCCCCCGCTGGTATTCCTCAACGAAATTGCGGATCACCGTCTCCCGAAACACCTGCGAAAAATCCCATGTATAGAAGGGAAACCCCAGACTGCGGGCCACCAGCGCCGCATCCTCCGCATCAGACTGCGAACAGCAGGCTCCATCGGAGGGAATGCCCGGTTCCTCTTGATGGAGCATCCGCAGATGGACGCCGGAAAGCCGGAAACCAGCCTCCTGCAGCAGCGCGGCAGCCACGGAGCTGTCAACGCCGCCGCTCATGGCAACAAATACATGTGGTTGAGACATGAAAGGTCCTCCTTGCATCGGAATGGATGTCATTGTACCGCATTTTTTTTAAAAAGAAAACAAAAAAATTCAGCCGCAGGGCTCTGCGGCTGAAACGGTTGGGGTCTGCGAAGCAGGGTCGCCCGGCAGGAACATCTCAGTCCTGATCCCGCAAGGAAAAGGCCTGCGCAGGAAGGGCATCTGCCAATCCCAGCAGCGTCCGGTTGAAGCCGCCGCTGTAATCAAAGCGAAGATCCGCCACTTCTGTGCCCAACTGCCGGTCCGGCAGAGAGAGGGTAAAGCGGCTCCCCCGCCCTTCTTTCGACTCCACCATCAGCGTGCCGTTCTGGGCTGCCGCAAGACTGCGGCACAGCGGCAGTCCCATCCCGAGTCCGTAAGGCGGCGGATCCATCAGCTCCGGATGCAGATACCGATCAAACAGCGTTTCGATCCGCTCTCTTGTAATGCCGCAGCCCGTATCCTCCACCGAAAGCAGCAGCCGCCCCGTAGCTTTCCGCAGCTCCACCGTAACCGTTCCGCCGGCAGGTGTAAACTTAAAGGCATTGGACAGCAGGTGATTCATGATTTGCTCCAGTGCTTCCGGTGCTACCGCGCAGACCTGACGGTCCAGTCCGCAAACAAAGCGTGTCTTCAATCCCAGCATAGGCGCCAACGAAGCTGACCGCGCGTACAGCTCTCCAACCAAATCCACAACATCCGTGTCCCGCAGGGACAGCTCCGGTTCATTCATCAGAGAGGACATCGCAGATAGATTGTTTGCCAGCCTCAGCAGCCGGTAATAACTCTGGTCCAGCAAGGCGGCGCGGGCGTCCAAATCCGGGTCCTGCTCCCGCGCCTCTGCAGGAATCAACTGGGTGGATGCCAGATGAAAATTGCTCAGAGCACTTCTGAGCTGCGCAGAAACACTGGCAAGCAGGGGGATCAGTTCCGTAGGTGCCGCATTCATGAAAAACTCCTTTCCGGCGCCGGAGGCGCTGTCATTAGGATTTGCAGGAAAGAGTGGCTTCAAACAAGGAAAACCCTCCCAGTAGTACTATGGTTAGGATAGCAAAAAGCCATGAAAAAAACAAGAATTTCCGAGAATTTTGTTGTGAAGCGTCCGGAAGGGTGCAGGCGCTGTGCAAATTCCCCAGAAAAGCAGAAAGTTTATCGCGCAATTTTACGTAAATGAAATTGAAATTTACGAAACAGATGTAGTATAATAAAGTAAATTCCAAGCCGCAGGCCGGCAAAAATATAAAAAGAGGAAGGATCACTGGAACATGGCTATCAAAGTTGGCATCAACGGCTTTGGCCGTATCGGGCGCGTAGCACTGAGGATCATGATTGAGCGGGGCTGCAGCAGCTATCAAATCTGCGGCATCAATCTGCGGAATGCAGATTTGGACTACATGGTCTATCAGGTAAAATACGACTCTGTGTTCCGTACGTTCCAAGGCACCGTGGAGCACGACGACCGGCACCTTATCATCAACGGCAAAAAGATCCGCGTATACAGCGAAACCGATGCCGCCCAGATCCCGTGGGATGACTGCGGTGCGGAATACATCATTGAGTCCACCGGCGCTTTCAACACCACAGAAAAAGCCTCTGCCCATCTGGTCCACGGCGCCAGAAAGGTGATCCTGTCCGCCCCCTCCAAGGATGAGTGTACTCCCACCTTTGTCATGGGTGTGAACCACAAGCAGTACACCCCTGATATGAACGTGGTGTCCAACGCCTCCTGTACCACCAACTGTCTGGCTCCCATGACCAAGGTCATCCACGATACCTTCGGCATCCAGCAAGCCCTCATGAGCACCATCCACGCTGCCACTGCCAAGCAGAAGGCAGTGGATGCCCGCGCCGGCCGGGACTGGCGCACAGGACGCAGCGTGCTGGGCAATATCATCCCGTCCACCACCGGCGCCGCCAAGGCAGTCGGGCAGGTCATCCCCGAACTGAAGGGAAAAATGACCGGCATGAGCTTCCGGGTGCCCACCAACGACGTATCCGTTGTGGACTTGACAGCGCGGCTCATTCAGCCCGCCAGCTACCATGACGTGTGCGTGGCCATGGAGAACGCGTCCCGCAACAGCATGAAAGGCATCATCACCTGCACCACAGATCAGGTGGTTTCCTCTGACCTGACAGGCTTTTCTGAAACCTGTATTTTTGATGAGACCGCCGGTATCATGCTGGACAATAACTTTGTCAAGCTGATTGCCTGGTATGATAACGAATGGGGCTACACCAACAAGCTGCTGGACCTGATGGCCTATATGTACGCTGTTGACAATCAGTGATCCGATTTCAAACGCCCGGTCTTCTTTAAGCCCGGGCGTCACTTTTTTCCTGCGGTGCCGGGCAGAAAAAAACGCCCCTTCAGGGCGTGGGTATGGAAGATTTCCGGCAGCAGCCGGTCAAGAAGACCAGCAGGGATCCTGATGAAGCTTCCCATAAAAGCATTTCCCCCCATCCGCTCCAACGGCGAATGGGGGGCTACTTCTGGATGGGATTATCCAATCATCAATACCTCTTGCTTTCTTAAATTACCGTTCGCATGGAATGAAACTTGGAAACTCTCGTTTTGCCAATCCTTAAAACATCAAGTACACGCAGGCTTCAACTCGTGTGGCTCATCATAGTGAGATATGTTTCGTCTTTGGTACACCGGAGTTGCTGTTTTCTGTTTGGAACGGTGCTGAGGCTGCGGAATTGTGGATCTCTTGAGCTTTCCTAGCCCATGGGACTCACTCCCTTCCTGTGTCTACAATGTACAATATTTCCTCGTTTTTGTCAAGGCGGATTCGTCAAAACCAACATTTTAGACAAACGCAAATCGTTTAGCCTCGGCATTCCGCACAAATCCTTTTACGCGGACACGGCTTCCAAAAAACCCCTGAGCTGCAGCCCCTCCTCCCACCGGAAGGCCTCCAGCAAAGCGTCCAGATTCTCTTCGTTATGCTCGATCTCACACCCAAAGCGCCGCAGCGCCTCAGAAAGACCGCACACAGCGGAAAGCCGTTGGATTACCAGCACTGCGAATACACAAAGCTGCGCCCTGCCCAGCAGGTCGCCGTCGTTGACCGCTTTAAGCAGGTAGCGGAAGGCAAAGTACACGGCAATCCGCTCCAGCAGCGGCTCCTGCACCGGTTCCGGCACCGCGGTCTCGCCTTGCTCCAGCAGCGTCCGCCAGTCCTCCTCCAGCACCTCCAGCGATGCCAGCAAACGCAAACTCCGGACAAGGAACCGTCCCTCGTCCCCCGCTGTCTCCGGTATCGCCGTCGGCTGCCAGCCGGCGGCCAGCGCCGGCAGCTCCGCTTCCCGTGCTTCCTCCAGACAATGCTGGGCTTCCTCCGCCAGCAGCAAAAAGTCCCGCAGGCGGCAGCGCAGGGGGCGCTTCCGATCCTGCAGAAGTGCGATCATCCGCTCCCGCAGGGGCAGCAGTCCCGCAAGCCACGGATCTCCCGACTCCTCCGGTTCGTCCGTTTCCAGCGTGCAAAAAACCAGCGGCTCGATGCTGCTTAGCAGCAGGCGGTTGGCCGCCGGACAGGAGACCGCCAATGTGATCTCCCGGAAGGGGCCGTATTCCTCCGTAAAGCGGGGGTGCTCCCGACAGGTGACAGAGGTCGCCTGCCCGCCCAGTTCCCGATGGATCCGGCAGAGACGGTCCGCATCCAAAAAGGGGCATTTCCCGCCATCGAGCGCAAAGCAGGGATCCCCTTCCTCATCCCTCACCAGCGCCCTGCGCAGCTGCTCCCCCAGCGGGCCGGGCACAGAGCCATAAAGGGCGGCGGTCTCTTCATCAATGACCACTTCCCACTTTTCACAGCAGGTATGGGGGCAATCTCCTGCCAGACAGCGGAACTGGTCAAAATAATCCGGTACGGTCACACGCATGCGTTTCTCCTTTTTCTGCTCCGGATGGAATGTTTTCTTCATTGTATGCCGCGCTTGCGCAAAGCGCAAGATAAAATTCGCCGGCAGGGACATACTAATGACAGTCCAGCCTCCGTCCCGCAGAGGACGGGCTCGGACGGCGAAAGGAGGAACCGGCATGAACGCAACGGTCAACGACGCCTGTATCGGCTGCGGCCTGTGCTCCAGTACCTGCCCTCAGGTCTTTTCCATGGGGGATGACGGTCTGGCTCACGGCGGCAGCATCCCCGGCGAATGTCTGGACAGCGCCCGGGAAGCCCGGGACGGCTGTCCGGTCAGCGCCATCAGCATCGAAGAATGAACAAAAGAAAGCGGAGCCTTCCGGCTCCGCTTCAATCTGCCAAAAAATCGGCACAATCATGTTTCGTCCGCCGCAGACGGCAGCACAGTTTTTCCGCGCGCCATCGTTTTTTCACGTGTTGTCCCGGCTGATGGGCTCCCGCATCAAAAGGCGGCGCAGGGCCTTGCCGTTGAACGGAATCAGCGGATAGAGATACCCCTTTCCTACCATGGGCTTGGTGGTAACCAGCAGAACCAGAATCCCCAGCACACCCGCCACAAATCCCCACACGTCAAAAGCCGCCGTCACCAGCAGCAGAGCCACCCGCAGAAGCTTGAAGGCGTATCCCAGTTCATAGCTGGGCTGGGCAAATCCTGCCACCGACACAAAGGCCATATACACCAGCACCTCCGGCCCCAGCCACCCCGCCTGCACGGCAAAATCGCCCAAAATCAGCGCTCCCAGCATGGAAAAGGAGTTCGAGAGCGAATCCGGCGTATTGAGGGAGGCCAGCTTCAAAACGTCGATCAGAAATTCCACCACCAAAAGCTGCCACAAAAGCCCCAGAGACGCCGGCTCCGGCGAGGAGAGAAAATTCAGCCAGTCCGGCAGCCGCCCCGGTGTACTGACCATCAGATACCAAGCCGGCGTAATGAACATGGACATCAGAAACACCACAATCCGCAGCAGCCGCAGATAGCTTCCCACCAGCGGCGGAAAGTAAAACTCATTGGCCTCCTGCGTAAAATCAAAAAATGTGGTGGGCAGAATCATCACTGAGGGGGAATTGTCCACCATCAGCACAATGTTGCCCTCCAGCACACTGGCAGCAGCGCTGTCGGGCCGTTCCGTGTAGCGAACCTTGGGAAAGGGGTTGTACCACTGTTTGGGGCGGATGGCCTCCGCCAAGCTCTCCTGCCCCATGGTGAGGGATCGAACGTCCAACGCCCGGAGCTTTCCCCGCACCTCCTCCAGCAGCAGCTGGTCCACCCGGTCTTCCAGATAGCAAAGCACCGCGTCGGTCTGGGAGCGGTCTCCCAGCTTATGGCCCTCCATGGTAAGGCGTGGGTCCCGGATACGCCGGCGCAGCAGCGCCATGTTTGGCACCACCGCCTCCACAAATCCGTCGTGTGCTCCCCGCAGCACCTTGCCGTCCGGCGGCTCCCCCACACTGCGGGCAGGATATTCCTTGCAGTCGATCAGCGCGCCGCCTTGCAGTCCTTCCACCAGCAGCAGCGTTTTTCCCAGCAGCACACTGGTGACGATGTCCGCCGTCTCCATGCTCACATTGCTCTCTGTGAAGGTAACAAAGCGGTCAACAAACTCCTGCATCTGCGTCAGACCCCGGACTTCCTCCGCCGTCACCCGCAGCCAGAAAGCGCCCATCCGCTCCAGCGTAGCGTCCTTGCCATAGCCATCCACCACCCAGATCCGGGCGCGCCGCCCGCCGATCACATAGTCACGGCTCACCATATCCACGCTGCGGCCCACCCCCAGTGTTTTGTCCATCCATGCCGTATTCTCCGCATACTGGGCTGAAAGCGTCTCCACGTGCCCACCTCCTTTATCATGGGCAGTATGCCCTAGGGCAGTACTTTTATACCGTCCTGCCATGGACAAGGATGTTTCCCCGTGGTAAACTTATAAAATCAAGATTCTTCCCGAGGAAACGAGGTTTGCCTTATGGAAAACATCCGCATCTCCCTCCATGCCGTACTGCCCCTGTTTTTGATGATCGGCGCCGGCTGTCTTGCCCGCCGCTTTCACATGATCTCCTCCGGCACGGCACGAGAGGCCAACGGGCTGTGCTTCAAGCTGTTCATGTCCGTTCTTCTCTTCCAAAATATTTATACCACCGATCTTGGCACCGCCTTCCATGTGCCCATGCTGGCATTGTGTGTGGGAGGCGTGCTGGCGGAGTTTGCGCTGGGATTGCTGCTGATCCCCAGATTCGAACCGAACGCACCTGCCAGAGGCGTCATGCTGCAAAGCTTTTTCCGCACCAATATCGTACTGCTGGGACTTCCCATTGCCCACTCGCTTTTCGGTGCAGAGCAGACCGGTCCGGTTGCCGTTGCGGCTGCCATTCTGGTGCCCCTGATCAACATTCTCTCCGTGGTGGCTCTGGAACTGTTCCGGGGCGGCAGACCGGACGCCCGCAGGATCCTGCGGGGCGTGGTAACAAATCCTCTGGTGCTGGGCGCTGCCGCAGGCATTGCGATGGTCCTTTCAGGGCTTCGCCTGCCCGGCGTGGTGGAGGAGGCAGTTTCCAGCCTTGCCGGCGCTGCTACGCCGCTGGCTCTGGTGCTGATGGGGGCTTCTCTGGACCTTTCCCGTCTGCGGTCTTCGACAGGCGACCTGATCCTCTGCGTGGCAGAGCGTCTGTTTATCATGCCGGCGGTTTTTCTGGCAGCCGCCGTATGGCTGGGACTGCGGGGCGCAGACCTCTGCACAGTGCTGGTGGTCTTCGGTGCGCCGGTGGCGGTCAACTCCTATACCATGGCGCTCCAGATGGACGGCGATGCAGATCTGGCCGGCGGCATCGTGCTGCTGACCACGGCTCTTTCCTGTCTGACGCTGTTCCTGTGGATCTGGCTTTTGAAAACGCTGGCTCTGTTTTAAGGCGAACCCTCATTTTTTGATCGTTCAACCGGGCGCAGGATGGTTCCTGCGCCCGACTTTTTTATATCTCCGGCGGCACTGCCAGCTGAAAGCTTTCCCATGTGTGTCCCGCCGCCTCCACACTCTGCCATGTGTGTCCTGCCCGCTCACATTCCTCCCATGTCAGATAGCGGAAGTAAAACTCCACCTCCAGATGACAGGGCAGAATGTCCAGAATCATGGCTTGGATCTGGGAAAATTCCGCCGGGACACCCGCTGTATCCGGAAACACCACCCGCAGCCGGCCGCCTCCCAGCTCCACAGCGCGGGCACGAATCCCGCATCCCCGCAAGGTGCGGTCGATATCCTCCGGCGTCAGGCTGTCGCCATCGATCTGCAAAAGCGCCGCAATGGCAGCCCTGCGCTCCTCCGGATGGTCAGCGGCAGGCCGGCGGGCAAACAATGCCTCCCGACGGCGAAGCCCCTCTTCCTCCGCCGTGGCGGTGAGGGCCTCCCGTTCCGCCCGCTCCAACCGGATTCCCACCCGGTCAAGTCCGGTGCCAAGGGCCGCCAGTTCCGCCCGGTTGATAGAATCCTCCCCCAAATCATAGACCCCCAGCGGCTCCAGCATGGCCCGCAGATATGTCTCATACATGGGCTGCCTCCAGTTCCGTCACCGTCAGCTTCCCCAGCACCGGCAGCATGGTGTCATCCGCTGTCAAATCGGCAGTCGGCAGGGAAAAGCGGTAATTTTCCACACCTTCCAGACCGTAAAGCCGGTTTCCCAGCTCTGCCAGACGCACCGGTCTCCCCAGAAGCCGTCCCGTAAAAAAGGACGTCAGGCTCTGCTCCACAGCAGATTTCACCTCCGAAAATACCCAGCCCTCCCGTGCCGCCACCGCCACGGTCACATCCACAGGCCGCACCGTCGGCGCCTTCACCGCCACATCCACCGCGATCTCACGTTTTTTCTGCAATTCCGCCTCCAAGTCTGTCAGCAGAGACTCCGATGGAATGCCGCTTTCCGCCGTCACGTAAACATCCACCGTGCCGATGCCTCTGGCTCTGCCCACAGCCCGCGCCGCAGCTACCCCGCCAAAGCTGATGGCCGTTTGCTCATACCATGCGGCATTGGCGCCATTGGGAAGCCGCTGATAGCTTTCCAGAATCCTCTTCCGGAATTCCCCGTCTCCCTCCGCGTCCACACCGCCGGAAAAGGCGGCAGGATTCGTGCAGCCTGTCACCGCCAGCGGACAGGCCGTCAGGATGCAGACCGCACCCGGCGCCACATTTCCAGCTGCGCCGCCCTCCACCGCCTCTGCGGGGGCGTCTGCCGTCAGCATCCCGGCCTTCAGTACCGCCGGCTGGGTGGTCCGGAACCGCACCTCCCCCTCCGTCATGCAGACGGTGTCCGCCGGAATGGTCAGATCCGCCGACGCCGGTGTCCGGACGGAAAACCGCAGCGTCCCCACAGCCTTGGCGGCAGGCCGGCGCGTCAATCCCCGCATCTGTCCGTGGCGGTCCAGATAGATTCCCTGAGCCGTCTGCGGAAAGCTTTGATCCAGCACCCAGTCCCCCTGCATTTCCAGCGCCTGCAGCTGCGCCGCAGCCGCCCACAACCGCACAGACAGGTCACAGCCCTCCTCCGGCCGGAATCCTGCCCGTTGGGCGAAGGTCTCCAGCAGCGTTTCATAGATCGTCTCGATCTCCCGCAAAAGTATCCCCCCTCTCAGTCAGGCAGAGCCGCGGTTACCCGCAGCGCCTGTCCTTCATAGGTAAGCTCCACTGTCAGTTGTCCTCCGTTCTCCAGAGGTGTCAGTATTACCTGCTCCACCAAAAGTCCCGCCTCTTCCGCCAGAGCCTCCGCCACATAGGCGCGGGCAGCCGTCTGCCGCTCCGCTGCCGGCAGCCGTCCCAGCTGCCACAGCCGGCTGCCCAGTTCTTTCAGAAAGGGAAACGTCCCCCGACGGGCGGTCAATCGGAACAGAACCCGCTGTAAAAGGGCTTCCTCTCCTCCCACACGCCGCAGTCCGGCGCCTTCCCGAACATAATCTCCATCTTTCAAGGCCAGTTCCATCACAATCCCCCTTCTCCGCAGGTACAGGGCTTATAAGCCTCGCCGTTGATAAACAGCTGTCCCCGAATCTCCACGCTGCCGTTCCGGCGCAGATAAACGGAATTACCGCCCGGGCCGTAGATCCAAACCTCACCCGGCTCCATTCCGGATGGCGGCTCACCCTGCCGCATTCCTGCCACACACTGCTCCTGTCCGCCGGGACCGCCCTTGATGACCAGTACCGCCGCGCCGTTTTCCGGCTGCCACACATAGCCGCCCGGCCCATAAACCGGCAAAGCCCGCACCTCGCCGCGGGTCATCACGCCCACACTGCTGCCGGCAATGGTGGTGGTGCCCAGATCCGCGTCCGCCGTTGGTCCGGGGCTTCGCATCTGTTTGGAAAGCCACATTGTTTATGCACGCTCCTTTAATGTCAGTGTCACCGTACAGCCCCTTTGGGGATCGCACAGGCTCTCCGCTTCCGCCACCCGAAACTCTCCCGCAAGACCCATACGGCGCAGACGCAGAGAGATCCAGTCACCCGGAAATGCGAGAAAGCTGCCCGGCATCGTCACCGACACAATCCGTTCCTCCCCCCGGGATTTCCGGATCTGGTATTCTCCGGTGTAGCGCATGGCTTCCCACGTGCTCTGACCGGGGGTGTAGATCACCCTGCGGCACTGCCCTCCCTTGGCGATCATGTCGGGATTTTTTACGGAATAGGACGTGTTTCGGGTCTTGTCGATGACCAGCGCCTCTGTCAGTACGCCGTAATGATCCTCCCGCAGAACGCACCGCAGCACCGGATCTCCGTCTCCGATAACCAGTTTCTTCTGCGGACTCTTCTCCGGAACCGCCAGCAGTGCCCCATTGACGGCGAACCGGGGCGTAAAGCCCCCATAGGTCTGGCAGAAATCCGACAGTGCCTTCCACTGGCTGCATCCCGCTGCCACGGTATACACGGAATCCGCCCGCACATCCGCCGTCTCCCGTGTCACCACGCCATAGGGGGTCACATGACAGCGGATGATCTCCGCCAGCGTGGCTCCTTCATAGGTGACGGGACGGCTCTCGTTGTCCAGCAGCCGCGCGGCGGCGCCCCGTCCCGTCAGGGTAGCCGTCAGTCCTTCACTTCCAAGCTCCACCGTGTATTCATCCACGATCCCGCGGGCCGTGAGCCGTCCCTGTTCCCGCCCCAGAAATCCGGCAGCCTTCTGCAAAACAGGGGCCATCTCCGCCTGATAGGGAAAGGTCACGGTATAGCTGTCACAGGGTACGGTTCCGGTCAGCAGCACCCGCCATGCCAGCAGAGGCGGCAGATCATAGACCCGATGGTCGCTGGTGAAGATCCGCCCCGTCATGGGATCACCACCCTGTCTCCCGGAACAATGAAATTCGGGTTTTTGATCTGCGGGTTTGCACGGATCAGCGTCGTCAGGGAAACGCCGTAGCGGCGGGCAATTCCCCACAGGGTATCCCCCTTCCGCACGATATAGACCGCCTGCTCCCCAACGGCTTCCTCCGCCGGCTTCTGTACAGGAGATTCAGATACGGCCTCATCTGCAATCTCCTTCAGTCCTTCCGTTTTTCCGCCGTCCTCCCAGAATTCAAAGCGGTAGCGCACATAGTCCGGCAGCGGCTCCTCCGTGACAGCCAACGACGCAAACCATGCCCGTTCCGCCCGCCATACCGGATGCACCAAAAGTCCCGCTCCCCCTTCCCGGAACACTTCCGCCAGCTGGCGGAACTGCTCATAGGCCCGCGGACCGGAAAATACGCCCTCCCCCCGCAGCACCTGATAGCCGCTGCCCAAATCCTGCACTATGCACGGGCCGAAAGGTACCGGATGGACTGCCAGCCGCCGTCTCCGCTCCACCCCGTAGACCTCCGGATTGTGGGGCCACGTATAGTCTTTGAAGCGCATGGGTGTCAATCGCACGCAGCGTTCCCTCCTTCCTTCAGTAAATCGTAAATCCCCCGTCGTAGCGGCGGGCGTCCAGCTGGATGGCACGGGAGACTTTTTGTACGTTTCCGTTTTCCCGTTCCTCCGCCACCGGCAAAGCGGGGGAAACCCAGCCGACGGCTGTACCGCCCAAGGATTTCAACGGCTCTTCCTCCCAAACAGCAGAGGCCGCAGATCCGGTTTTTCTGTGTGAAACCCCTGACTCCCGCACCGCCGCGCCGCGCTTTGCAGGCGGTTCCTCCTGTTTCTCTTCTGCCAGTGCAGCAGGAGAATCTTCAAGGGACATCCCTCCGACGCTTTGCCGCCCCATATCGACGAAGGTTTCCTCCGGTATGCCGGACGGGTACCGCCGCCGGAAAACGGTCTCTTCCGGCTTCGGCTGTCCCCTTTGATGCCCAGCGGCAATCTCCCTGTCCGGATCGGGCGTGCGGCCTTTCTCTGCTGCCGTTTCACCCCCCAGCATCAAGGCGCACAGGGCTGCCTGCTGCCGCCGCAGGAGCGTTTCTATATAGTCCATGACCGCTCCTCCATTTCCCGAAACCGTTCTTCAGAAAAGTCAGGATTCTCCCAGCGTGGCTGCGCATCCTCCATCAGCGCCCGCAAAAGAGACTCCATCTGCCGCGGCGTCATCTCCGCCAAAACCGCCGCCCCATCAGGAAACACCCGCTTTCCTTCTTGGAAGCAGCACTCCGCCAGCACGCCGGCATTGCACAAAAGGGCACGCTCACCGGAATCCTCTGCCATACCGGCACACCCTCTCCACAGCTCCAGCAGCCGCCCCGCCGTCAGCGGCCGCAGCTCGTTCACCGCCCTCATGCCGTGGTCTCAAGCCGCTTGGCTGCCACCACGGTGATCTTTTCCGCCACCATGGCATTCAGCTTTCCCTCCTCTTGGATCTCGCTCCACTCGCAGCCGCTGTAAATGATCTTGCGGTCCGGCTTGCAGATCACCAGAGAAAAATCGGACAGGTCGTAAAAATTGATGCCGTCGGAGATGGCGTCGTCCGTGGCATACAGCCGGGTCAGATCCAGCTCATACTTCCGCTGCCCGGCGATGGTGGCGACCGGCTCGCTCTCCCCGAACGCCTCCACACTTCTGGAGGACTTTGCCGCCCGGGCGGTGTAGCTCTGCACCACCGCCACCTTTTTTCCTTCCAGCTCCAGATAAATGTCGGAGCTGGTGGGGAATCCCTTCACTTCCATGTGCGCCTTTCCTCCTTTTTCAAACTGTGATATGCACCGTCAAGTAGATCTGGTTCAGCCCGTGTGCCACAGAGAAGCTGAATTCCACCAGACAGACGGCAGGATCCTCCTCCGATGCCGTCACCCGCACCTCGCCGTAGCGGTCAATGATCTCAGCCGCTACTTTTTTCTCCAGCTCCACAATGACCAGCGAGCGAATGGCGCCCCGGCTTCTGGCAGTGTTTTTTGCCCGGGCAAAGCGGCTGCGCAGCGCAGCCCGCACAGACGGGATCAGGTCATCCACGATCAAAATGGTGGTCAGCTCCCGCCATGTGGCATCGGCTGCGCCGCCGGTGGTAGTGCGGGTGGTGATGCCCCGCACCGGAGACAAAACTCCTGCCGTCTGCTCCAACGGGGTCACCCCGCCCCGCACCAGAAGATCTACCTCATTGTCACCATACTCCTCCGTAAGCCCCCCCAATCCGGTAAGCTCCGCCCCGTTCAGGGGCACCGCGGGGTCGCCGCCTTCCGAAAGGACGCCCGCCACAGCCGCAGCCGCAAAGACTCCCGGCAGCGTTTCACCTTTCGGATCCAGCGCATCCGGCCCCACCAGCACCATCCGCTCGCTGTTGAGCTTGGCCGCTCGTTCCACCAGCTGGGAGGGGGTATCCCCGCTTCCGCCCACCACGGCGATCCGTTCCCTGCGCTGGGCAGATGCGGTCTCTACAGCGGTACGCAGCGCCTGATGCACCGCCGGGTCAGCGCTGTCGCACACCAGGAGCTGCGCCTCCTGATTGCCCAGAGCCGCAAAAGCCGCCTCATAATCGCTGACCGTGCCGCCCTCCGCTACCCGTACCGCCTTCACCGTAGCGGTGCCGTTGGCAAACAGCAGCCGCAGGATGGTACTCATACCGGGGGTGGTATCCTCCCCGAAGACCGCGATGCCCGCTCCGTAGCCGGTCAGCGTCACCACCTCGCCCACTGTACCGCGGACGGCTTTGGCTGCCACACCCACAGTCTTACTTCCTCTGCCGGCAGTCACCACCGCCGACGCATCATATGCCGAGTAAACTCCCGGCCGTTCATGCTTGAGATTGCTCACTCCTCCATGGCTCCTTTCAAAATAAAGTCCCGGAAGACCTCTCCGTCCTCCTTCCGCTCCGCTACAAAGACCGCCCTGCATTGCAGCTTCCCCCGCCGGAGGAACATTCCCGTGGCCTTTTCCCATGTCAGCGCCTCCCAGCACAGCTCCCCGGGATGGATCCCGTCAGGCAGTCCGGAGAGCAGCGCGTCCGATGCCAGTGCGCATCCTCTTTCGCACTCCTCTGCCAGAAGACCTCGCACCTCCACTGCAATGCTTCCCAGCAGCTGTTTTCCGTAAAGCTCCCGCACCGTTCCCGCAGCGCTGTCCCAGACCTGCCCCAGATAATTGCAAAATCCCATGGCGCCGCTCTCGGCAGCGCCTACGGATACCGCGGCCACCGGTCCATCCTCCTCCGGTGCAAGCCCTTGGGGAAATGCCTTCACCGCCCGCAGCCCCGCCTGAGACAAGGCCTTGAGTGCCGCTTGACACACCTGTTCCAATTCCTTCATGCTGTCCGCTCCTTTGTCCGTACCAAAAAGGCCTGCCAGTACAGCGGCACATCTCCCAGATGTCTTTCCCGGCTGCTGCGGACCCGGTAGGTCTCTCCATTCCAGACCAGCCGGTCCCCCGGCTCCACTGCCGTCACCCCCAGATACAGCCATACCCGCTCATCCAGTGCGCCCAGCGCCGTCATGGCAGACGGGACCCGCTCCTCCTGCCGGCACAGGGGCTGGAGAAACGCGCGCAGCGCCGTGTCTCCGCCGGATCTGTGGAGAACGGCGGTCTGACCGTACCGCTCCAGCAGGCGCTCGATCCAGCCGTTCATCCCCGCACCCCCAAAAACGCGAAGTCCCGCTCAACCCCATAGGGTGCCATGATCCGCTCCGCCGTCTGACGCAGTCCTTCCGCCATGACCGCCGTATCCGCGCCGCTCCGGATCTGGATCGATAATTCTCCTGCCGTAAAGCCGCGGACTCCGTCTCCCTGCCGTCCCGTCAGCAGGTCTGCTGCCGCGGTAAAGGCGGCGGCGCAGCAGAAAGCGGCAGCGCAGTCTTCTGCGCTCACACCATCCCGCAGCCGCTTGGTCCAGAATCCGGCGGCAGCCTCGCACAGCATCTCCAGCAAGGGCCGCTCTCCCTCGCCTGCACCGGTCACTGCCGAAGCCAATGCAAAAATTCTCTCCTGCATTCCCTTCCTCCTTCCTGCACCGCCCCGCGGGGACGGCTGTCCCCGCGGAGAGCAGTCCCTTAAAGGGTCAATACCTTGGATGCGTCCTGAAACAGCTTGGCAAAGCCGGAGATCGAGGTGATCGCCGCCCGCTCCAGCTGGCGGTCGATCAGCTTGTCATATTCCACCATGACCTCACTGCCGCAGATCTGCTCCAGCGCATAATTCCGATCCAGACCGATGAGCGTTCCGTTCCCCAGCGCGGCGGTGCGCAACAGCTTGGCGCCCAGCGGCGTGGACAGGGTGCCGGTGCCCTGAAAATTCAGACCCGTCAAAGGATTCTGGAATTCACTGAGCTTCAAAAGCGCCAGCATCATGTCGCTGCTCACCAGCAGCGTGTTCATATGATAGGGGTCAAACCGGCTCCAAAAATCCAGCAGCGCATCATAGCTGAGGGTGCCGGCAGACCCGGAAATGGGGTCTGTACCCACTTGGAAAGCATCGGCGGCATTGTCATTGCCGTCACCGTCCCGCAGGACGGCAATGGCGTCCTCCAGATGCATTCTGCCGATATACGCGCCGATCTGCCGCAGCGTGACGGAAAAGAGATCCAGCCGCTGGAAGCGAATGGCCTCATAGGATGCCACCAGCATCCGCCCCCGCTTGTGCAGCCGCACCAGATGCTCCTGCGTGCGGACTGTGGTCTGAGGAAGCTGCGCGCCCTCCTCCACCCGCAGCAGCTTTTTATCCGCCTCGGCAGGTACGGAGGCAATGGAGCGGTAATCCATCCCGTCAAAGCGGGTCACTGTGGCGGTGATATGCGGAAGAACGCTTTCCTCCTCCATGCCCTGCCGCACCACACGGGAGACAAACTCCGGAAACAGGACGGCAGACTCCGTGGTGTGAAAAAACTTCTCCACCATATCGCTCCCAACGCCCTTGACACGAATGTCGAACCGCTTGAGCTGACGCTGGAAGGCGTCCAGTCCCTCCAGCGCCGTACCGCGGTAGTGCTCGCTGGGATCCAACTCCTCCAGCGTCTGCGTGAACGTACGGTCACTGCGGCCGTACATTCCCTTTTCCAGCTTTACATTTTCAAAATGATACGCCATATCCATGCCCCTCCTTACAGTACAAATGCGACCTGTTTTGCCGTCTGATCCACCGAGACCACCAGACAGGATCTGCCAGCGGCGGCTTTCACACCGCCGGCTCCGTCAGCGGCCAGTGCCGTCCAGCCAAGAGCGGGTGCCGCGCCGGTATAGGACGCCGTCACCATTCCGCCCAATGTCACGGAGCAGGCAAGGCCGTCCCGGCTCACGGTATCCGCCATCCCCGCAAAGCTGTCGCCGTCGGCACAGGCACTGACCTGTCCGTTTCCGCTGATTTTCACCATCCTGCCCTCCGCCACGCTGCCGCTGCAGGCAAAGGTGGCGCTCCAGCAGCCGATGCCTTCAAACCCGTATTTCATATCCTTCCTCCTTTTATTTTCTTGTCCCTGTCAGACAAGGAACACCGTTTCATCGTCCCGCTTCTCCGGGACCGCCCTGCGCAGCTGGGGCGGGGCGGGAAACCGCTTGGCGGCTCTGGTCTCATAAGCCCCCCGCAGCTCCAGCAGTTCCGGCTCCTCCAGCCGGTCCACCGCCTTGGAAAACACCGCGCCGTCCATACCGTCATCTGCCAGCATGGCAAGGCGCACCACCTCACGCCGCAGCGCGCTCAAATACTTTCGCCCCAGCGCGGCCTGCCTGCACAAAGCGGCATTCCGGCTGTCCTCCCTGCCGAAATGCTTGACCACACCGGCCTCCCGCTGGGCAGGCACCGCCACGAAGGACCACTCATAGGCATCAGTGGGGTCTTTCAGTTCCGTGAAGCACAGCCGGTCGCCGTACAGCTGTCCCCGTACGTGCCGGCATGCTCCCTCCTCCGCACCACAGACCGAGCAGATTCGCTTCGCCACGCTGCACCCCACGCTGACCTCTTTTTTGATGCCGCCCTCGATTTCCGCGATCAGCTCCGCATTTTTTTCAGTCCGCAGCAGATACGCCCGGCCCTTGAGCCAGCAGTACGGATCTCCTGCCGCCGTCACACGGGACGGTTCCCGCACCACCTCCGTCCGGTAAATGCGGGCTGTTTGTCCTCTGGCGGTCCACTGGTGGTCAAAAACGCCGCTTTTGCCCAGAAACAGCTCTCCCAGCCGCTCCAGTGCCGCCGTGTCAAACCGTTCCAGATCCCTGTCCACCTCGTTGTCGCACAGCCGCACACTGAACGCATAAACCTGCTCCTCTGTCAGCGCCGTCTTTGCAAACCGGTTGATGTCTGTCAATTCCTCCCGGATGTTCATGTTCCTTCCCCTTCCTTCTGCGCCAGAAGCGCCTCTGCCGCGTCATTTTCCAGTTTCAGCCGTCTGGCCTGCTCCCTGTAAAGCGCCGCCTTGGCCTCTTCTACCTGATCCTGCAAATTGATGTCATCCCAAACCACCTCAAAGCCGCAGACATACCCGTGCATCCGCAGCCACAGGCGGCAGATCCGTTCCACCGCCGGCGTCAGCGTCCGCCGCAGGGCTGTCAGCTCCGTGGTCAGAAGATCCGCCTGCTGGGCGCTCATCCGCTCTGTGGAGCTCCAGCTCAGTCCCAGCAGGAAGGGCGGCAGCCCCGTTCTGGCCACGATCTGCTCCATGATCTGCCGCACCGGCACCTCACTGTCAAGAATGGGAGCATCTCCGCCGATGACCTGAATGCCCACATCCCCCACTGCCACAAAGTCCCGCACGCTGCCGCCACGGGTCTCCCGCATGGCGCGGGACCATTCCTCCGCCAGAACCCGACTCCGCTCCGCGGCGCCGGCCCCGCCGCCGTCCCGACAGGTCACGGCAAAACGCACATTGCCGCATCGCTCCCAGTTGACCCCCATGGTATGGTAGATCTTCATAAGGATTTCCGACAGAAACGGCAGCGAGCGCAGCATGGACACGCCGTAAGGATTCTCCGCCTCCGGATTCAGCGGCGTGAACAGCAGCAGGTTTTGATAGGGAAGCTCCCGCATCCGCCCCTGCTCATCCGGCCCGCAAATGGTAAAGGTCAGGGGATGATCCCCTTCCCGAATCTCAATTTCCTCCACCCGCCCGCACAGCAGCGCTGCGATCTCCCGATTGCCTGCGGCGGGAACGATCTCACCCACTGCCCGACCGCAGGTCAGCAGAGAATCCAGATAGCAGTCCAGAAAAGCATGGATTCCCATTTGCCCCCGTCCGGCGGGGACCGCGCGCAGGAATTCCCGCAGTTCTTCCTCCGCCTGCCGGTTTCCGCAGCATACCTGCAGCCCGCCTGTCATCCGCACCAGTTTGCACACCGCCGCGTCCACCACCGGTACCGCCTCCCTCACAGCCCGATACAGCGCCGTCTCTCCCCGCCGCAGCGGCACATACGTCCGCAGCGCGCCAAAGGGATGCACCTCCCCGGACCGCAGCTGCACCGCCATTCCCTTTGGCGTCTCCCGTTTTTTCAGCCAGTTTCCCGCCATTGCTTCCGCTCCCTCCTGCTTCTTCCCTGTTTATTCCTTTCACGGGCGCCGTTCCACTGCTACCGCCGCAAATCCGCCGCCCCGTTCTGCCGCCAGATCCATGGCAAAATACCGCATTTCATCCATAGCGTGGTCATGTTCCTTGCAGGGTGCATCCCTGCCGCCGCGCTCATCCCAGCAGTAAAGTCCGATCTCCCGCAGGCAGTCCCGACAGCCTTTACAGATCCGCAGTTCTCCTGCCCGCATCAGATCCGCCGTCACACGGATCCCATCCGTCACAGCGTTGTCTGCTTTGACCACCTGAAATCCTCGCCGCCGCAATGCTTCCAGAAAGCTGGCGGCAGACGGATCCACAATGACCCGTTCGATCTGCCGTCCTGCTGCCAGACGCTCCAGCGCGTCGGCGTACTCTGCATCCGTCTGCTGTCGTCCGGCCCGGCGGGAGTCATAATAGTACTCCTCCGTCCGATACCAGACGTCCGCCTTTCTGCCCCACAGCCCGAAGGATGAGGGATTGGCTGTACCATAATCCACGGAGATCCGCCACTGCTCAAACGGCCCCTCCGGAGCCTCCGCGGCATCCCGAACCGGATCAAAAAAGTCATAGACCAGTCCCTGTGCCGCCGTCCATTCTCCCAGCACGAACCGCCGGTAAAACACGCCGGAATAGGCCCGCTCATACCGGGCGCGGATCCGCGGCGTCAACACAGGATTGTCCGCCATCGTGAACCGCAGCCGAAGGGCGTGATGTTCCTCGGCCTTTAAAATCCACTCCTGATAAAACCAGTGCTGTTCCCCCTCAGGATTGCAGTTAAACCACAGACGGCTCCCCGGCACACTGCACCGGGCGATCGCCTGCTCCACAAAGGAGCGGGGCATCAGTGCCGTTTCGTCCAGCAGCACGCCTGCCAGCGTACTGCCCTGAATCAGCGCCGCACTGGATTCATCCCGACCGCCGAAAAGCAAAAACCGGTTTTCTCTGCCGCCGTATTCCACGATCAGCAGATTTTCCGACCGCCGCTCCCGCACATGCATTCCCAGCTTTCTCAGGTAAGGCACCAGCTCCGTAAGCAAATTTCTCCGCAGGGAGCCGATGGTCTTGCCGCAAAGTCCAAACTGCCGTCCGTGAAAACACCCCTGTGCCCACAAAAAGAAGGAAAGTCCCATGGCAAAGGTCTTTCCGCTGCGGACTGCCCCGTCACAGATGAGCGCCTCCCACGCGTCCTGTCTCCACCATGTCAAAACCCGCATCTGCTTGGGTGAAAAACGCAGCTCCTTACCCGTCACGCCAGCCGTCCTCCATTTGCCCTGCCGCCTCTTCCAACGCCCGGTATAACTCCTCTGCGCCGCTGCCTTCACTTTCCAGCAAGCCATGCAGCGTCTCCAGTGCCCGAATCCGGTCCGTCAGCTTCACCTCCACACCTTTATCCGTCACCTTAAATTCCGTCACGGCAGAAAGATCCAGCGCTCCCGCATCCGCCGTTTCCGGATGCAGCGCCAGCTTCAGCGCATCATTGGCGCTTCCGAAGGCCAGCTGTGCCAGCCGCCGCACCACGTCCTCCCGCCGGATCTGCCCCGCCGTGTCTGACCGCATTTTTTCAAGCTGTCTTCTGATCCCCACCTGACCCAACAGTCCATAGCCGTCCCGGCAGCCCGCAGTCTCCGCGGCCCGTTCCGGATCCATGGTCCGCAGATAATTCCGGCAGAACTGTTCCCTCTTCTGTTTTCTGTCTATGGTCTCCTGCCTCCCTTCTGCCTCTTCATTACCTCCCTTCCACTGCCCCCAATGTTGCACACCCATGGGCAACATCAGGAGAATTTTTTCTGCAGGCGCAAAAAAAGCGGCGCCGGCTTTCACCGGCACCGCTTCGCACATTCTGCTGCTATTTCAGTCTTATAAATTTTGCTTTTTGAACGGATATTTTACGCGCTGACCGGCTCATAGACCGCCGATCCCTCTACGAACGTCTCCTCATGCCGCAGCAGCATCTCTGCGGCGCGGCAGTCCTGAAGGTTGAACAATACCAGCCCCTGCGCCTCGCCGCTGGTTCGTCCGCCCTGAGCATCCATCTTGGGATGGCAGCCCCGCCACCGGAGCTGGTGCTTGATATCCTCAAAGACAGCGCTGCCCACTGCCAGCGTACCGTACTCCGTCTTGCCGGTGACCGTCCGCACTCCATCGATCTGATCCAATTCCATGTAATAAACCGTCTGGTCGCCGGAAATCAGGATCACCCGCTGATTGGTGATACAGTAAAATTGACGCAGCACGCTCCGCTGTTCCACGAAGGGAGACACCAGGATCACTGCCGCCACGGCGAGAATTCCCAGAATGGCGCCCATGCTCCTGCCGCCGGCATTGCCTACATACAAAGCCAAAATCGCCGCCGCGCCCACTACGGTGCCGGTCCATCGGAGAAGAATCTGAATTTTGGAATCTCCTGCCAGCAGGGGGAATCCCGCCGACTTTCCGCTCCAAAGAACCTGTTCATCCTGCCGCAACGTGCCCTGTAACGTCTGTTCCGCAGACTTTCTTTTCATGATGATCGTCTCCTTTGCTGTGCTCCGCGGTCTGCCGCGGCTTTTCTTTATCATAACGGAAAACCCCGTTCAGCCGCTGATAATAGCCGCCGCTCCCTTGTTAAATTCCTGTCAACATTTTTACACCCATATTGGTTTTTTTCTGTTATAATAGGAGAGAACTTTCAGAAAGGAGCGCTGTACTTGCACCTGTCAACCAAAAAATCTCTATTTACCCGCTTTTTCCCCTTTTCCCTGCGGGATCTGGCAGTCTCCGTTGCCATTCTCTCCTGTGCGGCCGGTATCTGCTTTCTTTTGCAGCACGCCAACAGCAGCGACGGCTTTGCCTCCCCGGTGTTTGTGCTGGCGGTGCTGTGTGTCTCCCGCTTCACCACCGGATACCTGTTTGGCCTTCTGGCCTCCGTGCTGGGCGTGGTATGCGTCAACTTTATTTTTACGTATCCCTACTGGGCAGTGAATTTCACCATTTCCGGCTACCCGCTCACCTTTCTGGTGTTTCTGGCAGCTTCGGTCATGACCTGCGCCCTGACCACACAGGCCCGTCAGTCGGAGCGTCTGCGGGCGGAAAATGAAAAGGAGAAAATGCGGGCCAACCTGCTGCGCTCCGTCTCTCATGATATCCGCACTCCCCTGACCTCGATCGTCGGCTCCACCTCCGCCCTGCTGGAAAATCCGGAGCTGTCCCTGCCGGAACGGCAGGAACTTCTGGAAGATGCCCGCAGCGAGGCCCAATGGCTCATCCGCGTGGTGGAAAATCTGCTCTCCATCACCCGGATCGGGGACGCTCAGGCCAATATCACCAAGGAGGAAGAGGCAGCCGAAGAAATTCTGGGAGAGAGCGTCCGGAAATTCCGCCGCCGCTATCCGGGCATCCGGGTCAGTGTGGAGGCGCCGGACGAACTGCTGATGGTACCCATGGATCCCATTTTGATTGAGCAGGTCCTCTCCAACCTGCTGGAAAATGCCGCCGTCCACGGGAAGTCCACCAGCCACATCCGGGTTTCCGTGAGGCGGGAAGAGATGTTTGCCCGCTTTTCCGTGGAGGATGACGGCGGCGGCATTCCGGAAAAAGAGCTTCCCACCCTGTTTGACGGCACCCTGCGCCACAGCAGCAGTTCCAACTGTGACGGAAAGCGCAACATGGGTCTGGGGCTTTCCGTATGCCTTGCCATTGTCCGGGCACACGGCGGCGCCATGTCGGCGCAAAACATCTCTGGCGGTGCGGAATTTTCCTTCCGCCTGCCTTTGGAAGCACAAGGAGTGATTGCATGACAATTCGAGAAAAAATTCTGGTCATTGAAGATGAAAAAAGCATTTCCCACTTTATTTCCACCATTTTGAACAGCAACGGTTATGAAGCCATGCAGGCTCGCTCCGGCAGTGAGGCCCTGTCTATGATCTCCTCCCATTGTCCGGATCTGGTAATTTTGGATCTGGGACTGCCTGACATGGACGGGCTGGATATTCTGCGGCAGCTGCGGGAGTGGTCCAGCCTGCCGGTGGTGGTGGTTTCCGCCCGTTCCCATGAGCGGGACAAGGTGCAGGCATTGGATCTGGGCGCAGACGATTACCTCACCAAGCCCTTCGGCACCGATGAACTGCTGGCCCGGGTGCGCACCGCCATCCGTCACACCCGCACCGCCAGCGGCAACGACCAGATTGCCCAGAAAGGCACCTACACCGTGGGCGAGTTGACCATTGACTACAACAAGCATCAGGCACTGGTGCGGGGAGAAAACGTGAAGCTGACTCTCAGCGAATTCCGCATCGTGGCTCTGCTGGGCAAATATGCCGGCAAGGTTCTGACCTACGATTTTATCATCAAGGAGCTTTGGGGACCCCGTGCGGGAGGCGACAACCAGATTCTTCGGGTCAACATGGCAAACATCCGCCGTAAAATCGAAAAAAATCCCGCCGAACCGGAGTATCTTTTTACCGAAGTCGGCGTAGGCTACCGTCTGGCCGAGGGGGAATGATCCTCCTTCTTTATAAAAAAGCATCCGTATCTTTCCGATACGGATGCATTTTTAAATTGGTACAGGAGACTCCCCGTTCCCACCCTCAGCCGCAGTCAATGTCTGGTTATAACCATGCTCGTTTTCTGTGCGCCTGTGCACCATCGGGGCATAACGATCCTCGGGATTTGAACCCCGCGCGCCCTTTACGCGTACCAGTTTGGCTTGTGCTGCCATGTGTGACATTCGCTCTGCCGCTGCCGCCAAACCGGTCAACGTTCCATGAGGTCCGTTTTCCAGTTGCTCTCCTGCAATTGATTATCCAGCAGCCGCAGTTCCTTGGCCATGCCATCAACCTCCGTCTGCCATGCCGCCACTGCAATGGCGGGCTTGATCCTGATTTCTGTATTTCTCGCCCGGTAGACAGTCTGACTGCCGGTCTGCACGATCTGTTGATAGGCATGAAGCTTTACCAGCAGGGCATCCTTCCGGGCGATCCACTCCGTCAGGCTCTGCCCTTGGATTTGAGTCTGTGCATTGGTCAGATTGATGCGGGCCATCAGATAGGCCAGCCGTTCCACGGCATCATCCAGCTCCCGCTTGAGCAGTTCCGGCTCCTCAGCGGGGCGTTCGCCCTCCTGCACCAGTGCGTTATTCTCCAAACGGTTCCTCAACTGCTCGATCTTCCGGTTGAGATCGGCGCGCTCCTGCAATGCTTCGGCAAGCTTCATCCGGCACATTCCCCTTTCCCTGCGATAGTTTGAGAGAAATTATTTCATAAATTTATGAACAATTCTACCATCCCTCCGGATGCGTGCTGCGCTTTTCAGACGCAATCGCTTGCTCATCGCCAGCAGCCATTGACACGTTCTTTACGGACATCCCTGCTGTCCTGTCGGTTTCCAAACGCCGACGCTTCCTCTTTTAACAGCAAATTTCCCCAAAATCTGTTAAACTGTAAAACAGTGTCCGGATCTGCTCTGCAAATCCGAATACGAAGTATGCGTAGTTTATGGCAACCTTTCTCATCGGCATTGTGATCCTTTTTATAGGTGCCGTCTTATGCGGTAAAAGCACTCTGCCAAGGTTCTGAAATAAGCGTTTTCTCTCTTTTCACTGCCCTCCTTCTCAGAGGGCACCGCCTGCCGTGAAAGACAGCGACTTTCACGGCAGGCGGTTTCTTCTCTTTTTCAGCCATATACTGCCGCAAGTCCTGCCAGAATTCCGGCCACTGTCGCCAGCGCCGGAACATTTCCCCGCCACAGCGCCGCGGATTCCGGCAGCAGCTCCCCAAAGACCACATACAGCATGGCCCCCGCCGCCAGACTCAGGGAAACCGTCAGCGCCCCGGGCCCCATGGTTCCCAACCCATAACCCAGCACTGCCCCCAACACAGTGGGCGCGCCGGTCAGCGCCGCCAGTCCGGCAGCCTTCCACGGCGTCTGTCCTCCCGCCGCCAGCGGCACGGCCACCGCCATTCCCTCAGGAATATTGTGCAGAGCGATCACTGCCGCCACCGCCCGGGCCTGACCGCCGCTTCCGGCGGCAAACGCGGCTCCCAGTACCATGCCTTCCGGCAGGTTGTGCAGGGCGATGGCCAGCGCCATGACCGCCCCCGCCCAAAAAAGTCCGGAGCGGCGCAGGTCTGTCCGGCTCTGCCACTCCAAGATCCGGTTCAATCCTCCTGTCAGGAAAAAGCCCAGCAGCACCCCTGCCGCCGTCCATCCCAATCCGCCGGAAGCAACTGCCTCCCCCAGCAGATCGAAGCATACCACCCCCGCCATAGCGCCCGCCGCGAAGCTCAGGAGCAAGCTCACCACCCGCTCGGAGTTTCCGCGCAGCAGACAGGCCGCGCCGCCTCCCAGTCCCGTTCCGCCGATTCCGGCCACCGCGGTCACCAGCACTACCTTTCCCAATTCTGTCATGCCGCCCCTCCAAAGCCGCTTAACCGGCGCATTTTTCAATACCATTTGATATGAAATTCAAAAATAATACGTTTTGGAATCAATTTTTCCAAAAAAAGCGGGAGGCCTGCCGGCTTCCCGTTTTTCTTCCGCCTCCACACTGTATGCACCGCGGCTTCATTTCATGTGCGCCACATACCGCTCCACATACCGCATAAAATTCACGGTTACAGGAGAAGCTCCCTTGACCTGCGGCACTCCCATACCCAGCATCCGCTCCTGCGGCGGGTCCATGGGCAGGGCCACGGCGGCATGGCCGTAATTTTTCAGCAGCAGTTCCGGCAGGATGGACACACCCAGCCCCTCTGTGACCATATTGATGATGGCATAATCGCTGCATGCGGAAAAGAGGATCTGGGGCATGCGCGGCATTTTGTGGAGGATATAGCGCACCTCACCGTCATAGTCCGGCATGGGCATGATGAATTTTTCCGCCGCCAGTGCCTCCAGAGGCGCCCGTCCTTCCCGTGCCAGCGGATGTCCGGGCGGCACCAGCGCCAGCATCCGGTCCCGACACAGGGGGATCCACTCAAAATCCCGTCCTTCTCCGCCGGCATAAATGCAAAGATCCGCCTGCCGGCCCCGCATCAGCGTCTCAATGGCACCGGAGCCCATTTCGATGATCTGGATCTCCACTTTGGGATAGTCCTTTTGAAAATCCCGCAGGATCCCCGGCAGCCAGTAGGTGGCCACGCTGGGATAAGCCGCCACCCGGATGCGGCCGGTATCCGCTCCCTTAATGCGGGCGATGTGCTGCTCCAGCGATTCATTGGTGCTCAGCAGCTGGCGGATCACCGGCAGCAGCAGTTCCCCTTCATGATTGGGCTGGATGCCGGACGGCGTGCGCACCATCAGAGGGAACCCCACTTCCTCCTCCAGCGACTGCATCATGTGACTGATGCCGGACTGGGTATAGCCCAGCTCCTCCGCCGCTTTGGAAAGACTCCCCAGCTCCACGGCCCGCGCGAAAGCCTCATATTTTCGAATATTCATATCACTGGCCCCCTGTGGTGTAATCAACCAACTTGAGAATAAGCCAGTCACCTGAAAATAGCAAGACTTTTCTCATCTTTTCCATTGTCTTGGCATAGGATGTCCCAAAAGGAGTGATCGCCCATGACCATCCATGTGGTGCGGCCCGGAGAATCTCCCGCCTCCATTGCCGCCGAATACGGGATTTCCCCCTCCCGCCTGATCTCAGACAACGCCATTCCGCCCTCTGGTGCTCTGGCAGTCGGGCAGACGCTGGTGATCCGCATTCCCCGGCAGGTCTATTCTGTCCGTCCGGGGGATACCCTCTTTTCCATCTCCCGGGAAGCAACTGTCTCGATCCGCACCCTGTGGCGGAATAATTGGTCACTGGGAGGCGGGGAGGCCCTGTTTCCCGGTCAGACATTGGTACTCTCCTATGAGGACACCCCCTTGGGTGCCGCGCTGACCAACGGCTATGCCTATCCCGGCATTGCCGCTCCCCTGCTGCACCGGCAGCTGCCCTATCTCACCTGTCTGACCCCCTTTACCTACGGCGTCACCGCCGACGGGAATCTTCTGCCGCTGGAGGACAGCGCCCTGCTTTCCGCCGCCCGCCAGCGGGGCGTCCGTCCGGTGATGCACCTTTCCACGCTGACAGAAACAGGACAGTTTGATACGGAGCGTGCCGTCTCCCTCCTGACGGACCCCGCCATGCAGGACCGTCTGGTGGCGCAGATCCTGCAAACGGTACAGTCCCGGGGATATGCCGGAGTGGATGTGGACTTTGAATACCTCCCCGGCACACAGGCCGCCGCTTACGCCGCCTTTCTTGCCCGCCTGCGGCGGCTGCTGCACGCACAAGGTGCTTTCTTGTGGGCGGCACTGGCTCCCAAAACCAGCAATACCCAGCGGGGTCTTCTCTATGAGGGACACGACTACGCCGCCGTGGGCGCCGCTGCGGACGCCGTGCTGCTGATGACCTATGAGTGGGGCTATACATAACCCCCATGTTGTTATATGCAATATAGATACCAGAATAGTCCTGCTCAAAAGCCTTTTTCTAAAGAAATTCTGCTGCTAAAATGTACCAATCGAAACCGCCAACACTGCATCGGAATCGTACTTGCTGGCAACATAAATCACTTCTTTTGGCCCTCAATCATTTTCCAAAGCCGGTACGCCACCAGCAGCAGCTGCCGCCGCGTCACCGGATCATCCAGACGCATCTCGCCGTCAGCGTAGCCGGTCATGACCCCGCTTTCTCTGGCCCATGATAAAGCCAGCTCCACCTCCGTTGGTGCATACGGCTCGTCATAAAGGGGCCTCACAGCCCCTAGAATCTGCTTTGGCCTGCGGACGCGCTTCATAACCTCCCCGCCGTTGGAATCGTTTCCAACCGCCGTGTTGCCCTCAATGATGGCATATCCGCCGGACAGCACAGACTCCACGATACCGCAGTGGTCCGGTGTCTTATCACCGTCAAAATCATAAATAACGATATCACCAACACGATACCCGGATGTCACCCAGCAGTCTGCTGCCTTTGCCGCTCGCATCAGCGTGGTGCAGGATGCCGTCCGGGTAGGCAGCGATACTTTGGCGTAGTGGAACACCCACATGACAAACATGACACACCACGGCTGCCCCGGCATCCCGTACCAGTCTGCATATTTGACCCGATTGGATCCTGCCGGGGACTCCTTGGTCCCCAGCTCGGCCCGGGCAATATCCAGCAGATCTTTCACCGTTGCCATGCGGATCACCTCTCCTGCGCGTGTTTTTCCGCCTGCGTGCCGAAATAGAAGGCAATCACCACGGTGAACACCGTCAGGAACTGATCCGTGGTCACGTTGCCGGTCACGGCCAGATAGGCAAATACCGCCGTCAGCACCACCGTCACGATGGACTTCACCGTCAGCAGATTCGCCGCACGTTTCTGAAAAAGCTCCATATAGCTCTCCTTTCCGGGCAGCGCAAAGCCGCCCTGTCACACTTGACAAAGCGGCACCATTTGCTATAATGAAAGTGGCAAGGGCGCTGCCGATAAGCGGTTAGCCCCGATACTGAATCAGAAAATGACCGTCAGTTTGTGAGGCTGGGCGGTCATTTTCGTTTGCAAGCCTGATAAATCAGGGTAGCAATGCCGATGAGTACAAGAGTATAGGCAAAAAGCCCCTCATATGTAACCATAGGTCACCACCCCCCTTCACTGGGAAGTGGACTAACCGCCTACCGTATATCGCAGCGCCCAAGGTTCCTTTCGGAACGGGTACATTCTACCAAATGCGCCGCTTTGTGTCAATTTTCATTGTACAGACGCGGCACAAAGCCGCCCTGTCACACTTGACAAAGCGGCACCATTTGCTATAATGAAGGTAACAAGGGCGCTGCCGATAAGCGGTTAGCCCCTCAGAAGTGCTTTGAAGTAATCGCCGAACTTGTGGAGGGTGCGGCGGTTACTTCTTTTTTGCCTGTAAAACCAAGCTTATGATACCGATGACCACAAGACAGAACTGGAACAGTTCTGAGTATGTAAGCATAAGCATCACCCCCTCTCAATGGAGGGGGCAAGAAGTCCCCTCCGAGGTGGAGGAGCCAACCGCCTACCGTATATCGCAGCGCCCAAGGTTCCTTTCGGAAC
>JAPFEH010000020.1 GCA_026169195.1 Dysosmobacter sp.
ATCGCTGCTTTCAAGGATGTATGGGTGTTCTGTGAGCAGCGCGAGGGCAAGCTGATGCCCACCGATTTTGAGCTGATCTCCAAGGGCCGCGATCTGGCCAACGAGCTGGGCGTGAACCTGTGCGGTCTGCTGCTGGGCGGCGAGGGCATCGAAGCCGCTGCCAAGGAGCTGGGCGGCTACGGCGCGGACAAGGTTTATGTCTGCGAGGACGCCAGGCTGGCTGTTTACAATACCGATGCTTATGCCAAGGTCATCTGCGATGTGATCGAGGAGCTGAAGCCCGAGGCGTTCCTGATCGGCGCCACCAACATCGGCCGCGATCTGGCGCCCCGCTGCGCTGCCCGCCTGCACACCGGTCTGTGCGCGGACTGCACCCATCTGGACATTGATGTTGCCAACTACATTCAGTTCCTGCGGGAGTCCTCCACTCTGGACGTGGACAGCCAGAAGTGGGATATGGAGGACCGCAACCTGAAGATGACCCGTCCCGCATTCGGCGGTCACCTGATGGCAACCATCATCTGCCCCCGCTTCCGTCCCTGCATGGCCACCGTCCGTCCGGGCGTGATGAAGAAGAACGCCTATGACGAGGCCAAGGCCGCTGCCTGCGTGATCGAGAAGCCCGCCTTTACCCTGACGGACGCTGACATCCAGACCGAGGTCACCGAGGTGGTCAAGGCTGCCAAGAAGCTGGTGGACCTGATCGGCGCCGACTTCATCGTGTCTGTTGGCCGCGGCATCAGCAAGGACGTCGAGGGCGGCATCAAGCTGGCAGAGGAGCTGGCTGAGGTGCTGGGCGGCGTCGTGGGCGGCTCCCGTGCCACCATCGACTCCGGCTGGCTGTCTGCCGACCATCAGGTTGGTCAGACCGGCAAGACGGTCCATCCCAAGGTGTATATCGCTCTGGGCATTTCCGGCGCCATCCAGCACAAGGCCGGTATGCAGGATTCCGAGTGCATCATCGCGGTGAACAAGAACGACACCGCTCCCATCTTCGAGATCGCCGACTACGGCATCTGCGGCGACCTGTTCAAGGTCACCCCGCTGCTGATCGAGGCTATCAAGGCTGCCAAGGCTGCGAAGTAACATCAATCTGAGTCTGCAAGCCCTCCCGTTCCTGCTTAGGCGGGGGCGGGAGGACTGTCTTTGATCCAACACGGGTGAAGGTTTAACGAACCGGAACGTAAGTTGGTTGTGTTTTTGCGCATATATATTAACGCACACATGTGTTCGTAAAAAGGAGAGAGATATATGAAAAAAAGAGTATTGCCACTTTTGATGGCCGCGGTTATGTCCTTGGTGCTGCTGGCTGGCTGCGGCGCTGCGGAAAGCGGCGTGATGGATACCGCCCATGCCAACGCTGTGGCTGGCGGAAACAGCGATCTTCCCGTCATCACTTGGAAGATGGGTTCCACTTGGGGCGCCGGCAACGTGCATTTCACGGTTGACCAGCGGTTTGCTGAAATTTTGAGTGAATTGACGGATGGTCGTTTTACGGTAACCAACTACGCGGAGGGGGAGCTGTGCGCTGCCAGTCAGCTGTTTGACTATGTCAGTCAGGGCACCATTCAGTGCGGCGGCGACTGGGGTGGTTACTGGTCCGGTAAGGATACGGCCTTTGAGCTGCTGTCTACCATCATGGACGATTTTACCGCTCTGGATTATTATACATGGATCTATGAAGCGGATGGGTTGGCCTGCTATAAGGAACTGTATGGTCAGTACAACATGGAGTATTTTCCGCTTGTGACCAATCCCTCTGAGTCCGGCATTCGTTCCGTTAAGCCGATCACTTCCATTGAGGATATGCGAAAGATGAAGATCCGCTTGGGTGGTATGATGGCCGGCAAGGCGGCGCAGAAGCTGGGAATCAATATCACTGCTGTGGCAGCTTCCGAATTGTATGAATCCTTGCAGCGCGGTGTCATTGATGGCGGTGAGTTTTCTGGACCCAAGGCTGACGATTCCTTGAAATTGCAGGAAGTGGCTCCTTACTGGTGCGCTCCTGCCTGGTATCAGTCCGCCGGTGTTAATGGTGTCATGGTGAATAAGGACGCATGGAATGAGCTGCCCGAGGAATATCAGACCGCCTTTGAGACCGCTGCCCGGCTGTGCTGCGGTGAGCAGCTCTCCCGGTATATCTATAATGATATGACTGTCACCAACCAGATGATTGACGAGCAGGGCGTGACGGTTACACATTTGCCGGAAGAGGACATGGCCCTGATCCGCGAGACCTGCCGTGAGACCTATCTGGAGGAGTGCGAGATCAATCCCAACTTCAAAATGGTCTATGACTCTATGCAGGCTTACCGTGATACTGCTGCCAACTACCGTGAGTGGACCGGTGATTATGGCTTCGGCTATAACCGGGAAGCGAACTGAGCATCTCTTTTGAAGAGACTTGAAGAGAAAGAGGTGCTGGAATGAAAGTCATCAAAGCCATTTGTAATGGCATTGACAAGGTGAATGATCGTCTGGGCCAGCTGTTTTCCGTTTTGGTGCTGGGAATTTTGGGCGTCATTCTGATCGAGGTCGTCATGCGGCGGCTGCTGAACAATTCCCAGATCTGGACGCAGGATCTGATTGTGATGCTGTTCGCCTGCTACATTATTTTGATCTGCGCCTATGGGTTCCAGAAAAAGGCGTTCGTGGCGGTAGATGTGCTGTACGCCTGCTTTCCGGCTCTAGTGCAGCATATTCTGCATATCGTTACCTATCTGATCTTTTTGGTTCCCTTCGTTTGCGGATTGCTGCCGGCCAGCTGGAGATTCTTTGTTCGGGCCTATACCAGCCATGAACTGATCTATTCTGTGTGGGAAGCGCCCACCTGGCCTGTGAAGCTGTGTCTGTTCATTGGCTTGCTGCTGCTGGCCGTTCAGGCGGTCTCCGAGCTTTTGAAGCATGTGACCGGGATCTCGGATGAGCTTCACAACAGAAAACTTGCCGCAGAGGGAAAGGAGGCCCGGTGATGAGCGCGATTATGGAATCCTTGCAGGGCCTTGTGGCCTCTTACGGAATCAGCGCCAGTGATCTGGCGGTTGCGATGATCCTTCTGCTGTTCGGCCTGATGATTGTCGGCCTGGTGCTGGGTCAGGAACTGGCCTTTGTGCTGGGCGGCGTAGGCGTGATTGTCGGTTGGATTGCCTGGGGAGAACCCGGCGTTACCATAGCCATGACAAAGATCTATGACCAGATGCAGAGCTACTCAATGGTAGCAATCCCCATGTTTGTGCTGATGGCCAATTTCCTGACCCACTCCAAAGTGGCGGACGGGCTGTTTGAATCTGTCCGCTACCTGTTCGGGCCGGTCAAGGGCGGTCTGGGACTGGCGGTTATTCTGGTCTCTACGGTATTTGCCGCAACCACCGGCATTGTAGGCGCTTCTGTGGTCACGATGGGTATGCTCTCTCTGCCGATTTTGCTGCGGAGCGGCTATAAGCCGTCTTTGGCCTGCGGCATGGTGTGCGCCGGCGGCTCTTTGGGCATTTTGATTCCTCCGTCCATTATGCTGGTGTCTATGGGTTCTTACGCAGAGGTCTCCGTCGGTAAGATTTTCTTTGCCGCGATTGTTCCGGGTCTGCTGCTGTCCCTGTGCTACATCATTTATATCATGGTGGTCACCCGGATTCATCCGGATTGGGGTCCTGCCATGAGTGAGGAAGAACTGGCGGAGATGCCGCTGAAGCAGAGAATCACTGGATCTCTGGTGAACCTGATCCCGCCGCTGATCCTGATTTTCGGCGTCTTAGGCTCTATTTTCAGCGGTGTTGCCACCCCCACTGAGGCCGCCGGTATCGGCGCGCTGTTCTCTCTGGTTCTGGCCATTGTATATAAGCAGTTCAGCTTGAAGATGCTTTATGAATCTCTGATCGACACGGCAAAGACCACGGCAATGGTGTTTATCATCCTGTTCGGCGCGGCAGCCTTTACCGGCGTGTTCATGTCGCTGGACGGCGATCAGATCATTGCCGACTGGGTCATGGGCATGGGAATCGGCAAGTGGGGCGCGTTTGCCATTATGATGGTGATTGTGTTCCTCCTCGGTATGTTCATCGATTGGCTGGGCATTGTCATGATCGTGTTCCCCATTTTCCTGCCCATCATGGATCAGTTTGGATTTGACCGTCTCTGGCTGGTGGCGATTACGGCCACGCTGTTGCAGACCTGCTTCATGACGCCGCCCTTTGGCTTCGCCTTGTTCTACGTCAAGGGCATCCTGCCTCCTGAAGTTAAGATCCAAGAAGTATATAAGGGCGTGATCCCGTTTATTGTGATTATTTGCGTGGTAACGGCTTTGTGTGCAGTATTCCCGCAGCTGGTTACCGGACTGCCTGCCTTGGTGTCTGGCTAATGTGGTTTTTTGTGAAAGCCTCCGGAGTGTACCAAACTCCGGAGGCTTTCCTGCTTCGTTTTATCAAATTGGCTGCTGAACAGATCGTTTGGCTCAAAATGCAGCGAGAAGCCATATGCTTGAACAGTGTATCCAGCTGCGGCATCTATGAAATCGTTTATGACAGGCGTTTGACTGGCTGGATATCCACAACGGTCAGAAGGTCCTCCTGCACGGAAAAGCGGACTTCCAGCCCCGCGAAGCGGAAGCCGTAGATCCGATCGGGAGCGGATTGGTAGTGGGGGCGCGGGTCCTGTGCCAGCACGCCCCGCAGAGCCTCCCAGCGCTCCGGCGGGACCTGCTCCAGCAGGGCAGGCGGGATCGTCACCTGCAGGACTTCTCCGGCGGGAGCGGAAGCAAAGCCGCCCAGAGCCTCCGGATGACTGTCGGCATAGGGGATGTAGGGCTTGATGTCAAGAATCGGCGTGCCGTCCACCAGATCGGCTCCGCGGATCCGGAGAAGGGGACCCTGCGGTGTTTGTTCGATGCCCTCCAGCTTCACGCAGGAAAGAGCAATGGGGTTGGGACGGAAGGGAGAGCGGGTGGCAAAGACCCCCATGCGGGTATTCCCGCCCAGTCGGGGCGGCCGTACAGTGGGAGACCAGCCGGAACGGATGGCCTGATCGAAAACCCACACCAGCCAGAGGTGGGAAAATCCCTCCAAGCCCCGCAGGGCGGCAGGGTCACGGTATTCCGGCTCGAAGAGAATGGTCGATTCCAATGCATCCACCAGTCCGCTTTGCCGCGGGACCCCGAATTTTGTGGCAAAATCACTGTGGATACGGGCGATGACGTTCATAGAAAATTCCTGCGGCATGGGGAACCTCCCTTTCCGTGTGTTTCCACCATTATACAGGATTTTTGAGAAAAGAAAAGGGGGAAGATGGAACGGGACCTCAGCGCTTGCCGAAGTCCCGTTGTTTCGGGGAAGCCTGTCAAAAGGCGCTTCTTGTGTCGGAACGCCCGCTGCGGTCGTCTCCGGTCAGTGCGCGGCCAACGTCCTCCATGGCTTTCCCGGCGCCTTCGCCTACGTCTTCCAGCGCGTTGCCGGCGTCATTCAGCAGACCGTCGCTGCTGCCGTCTGCGGGCCTGTTTTCAGGATCGGAAGCCATATTGCCGTTTTCCTGATTTCCGGCAGTGCTGTCTCCGGCCGTCGTGCCGTTCTGGCTGCCGTTGGTTTTGTCATTTCCGCCGCAGGCGGTCAGAGATGATACCAGCAGCATGGCGGTCAGAAAAAATGCAAACCATCGTTTCACTGTTTTTCCTCCTTTGCACGATGTTTCGTGCGCGATACCCAAATCATCCACCATGGGCATTGTCCCCGCAAACAGCGGATCTTATTCCAGCGCCGGTTTGGAAAATTCAGAGAATGAAAAAAACGTTTCGCGGAATCCTTCAAGGATGGAGCTTGGGATATTTCCGGCAGGAAAGCCGTATATTTTTTGCGAAAACGGGTTATCCGTAGTCTAAACTGCCAAAAACGGTTTGGGGTCAAGGGTGTTTTTTGAAAATGTTTGTGAAAATCACCGTTGACGAAGCAGCAAAAAGCGGGTATGATGGTAATATCAGAAAATGACTTGCTATGCGAAGCTGTTTAAGACCGACTTGGTATAGAAAAGGAGAGCTGTATCATGTATACTCAGGAAATCACTGTTAACAACGAGGTGGGACTGCACGCCAGACCCGCTACCTTCTTTATTCAGAAGGCCAACGAGTTCAAGAGCGGGATCTGGGTTGAAAAAGAGGATCGCCGCGTCAATGCCAAGAGCCTGCTGGGCGTACTGTCTCTGGGCATCGTGAAGGGGACCACCATTACCCTGATCGCCGACGGCGCCGATGAAAAGGAAGCTGTTGCCGCGCTGGTGGACCTGGTGAATGACAATTTCGGCGAATAACACCGGATACAGACCCTGAGAAGCGGTTCCACAGGAACCGCTTCTTTGCTTTTTACAGGGAGGCGAGACTGTGACCCGCGAGGAACTGAAAGAAAAAGCCAATGATCTGCCGCTGCTGCCGGGCGTCTATCTCATGATGGACCGGTCGGGAAAGGTGATCTATGTGGGAAAGGCGAAAAAACTGAAAAACCGGGTCAGTCAATATTTTCAGGACAGCGCCGCCCACACGGTCAAGACCCGGCAGATGGTGAGTCAGGTGGATCACTTTGACACGATCATCGTCACCAGCGAGTTTGAAGCATTGGTGCTGGAAAACTCGCTGATTAAGCGCCACAGCCCCAAATACAATATCCTGCTGAAAGATGACAAAGGCTATCCCTTTGTGCGGCTTTCCAAGGAGCCCTATCCCCGATTTTCTCTGGTCAGCAGGATCGCCAACGACGGCGCCCGCTATTTCGGCCCGTTCGGAGGGCGGTACGAGACCCGTCAGGCGCTGGATGCCGTGCTGGCCGCTTTGCGTCTGCCCACCTGCAGCCGCCGCTTTCCGCGGGATATCGGGCTGGAACGTCCCTGCCTGAACTTCCACATGGGAAGATGCGATGGATTCTGCCGGCCGGAATTGACAGCAGAGAGCTACAACAGCCGGATCCAGCAGGCCTGTCAGCTGCTGGAAGGGCGCTCCAAGCAGCTGTTGCTGGAAATGACCGCGGACATGGAGGCGGAAGCGGAGGCGCTGCGGTTTGAGCAGGCGGCACAGCTGCGGGACCGGATTCAGGCCATTACAGCTTTGGGGAAAAAGCAGACCGTAATTGCAGGCCTTTGCGCCGATACCGATATTTGGGGGCTGCATTTGGGCAGTGGAAAATGCTGTTATGCAGTGCTGCATGTGGAAAACGGAAGCTTGGTAGGACGGGAGACGGCGCTGGTTGCCTCTCCGATGGAGGAGGCAGGAGAGGAATTGCTCTCAGCCTTGACGGCGCAGTATTATCTGCCCAGAGCAATTCTGCCCCATGAGATTCTGCTGCCCTTTGCGGCGGAGGGGTACTGTGAAAATCTGACAGAGGCCCTGACGAAACGGGCCGGCAGGAAGGTCTGGGTCCATGTGCCCCAGCGGGGCGAGAAGGCGGAATTGAGAGCCATGGCGCAGCGGAATGCCATGGAGGAGGCAGAACGGGCCACGACCGCTGAAGAACGGAGTGCCTATACGCTCCAAGCGCTGGGGAAGCTGATGTCTTTGCCGGTACCGCCGAAACGGATGGAGTCGTTTGATATTTCCAATACGGGGAAGAGCGACATTGTAGCGTCGATGGTGGTGTACAGTGGGACCCGCCCCTTAAAATCGGCTTATCGCCGGTTCCGGATTCAGTCGCTGGAGGGACATCCCGATGATTATGCCTCCATGAAAGAAGTGCTGTGCCGCCGTTTACAGCGGGCGGCCGACGGCGATGAGAAATTTCTGCCGCTGCCGGACGTGTTTTTGATCGACGGCGGCGAGACCCACGCGCGGGCTGCACGGGAGGTGACGGAAGCCTTTGGCGTGGAGACCCCTGTGTTTGGCATGGTGAAGGACGACCGGCACCGTACCCGGGCGCTGGTGACGCCGGAGGGACGGGAAATCGGAATCGTGAACAATCAGGCGGTCTTCACCCTCATCGGGCAGATTCAGGAGGAAACCCACCGGTTTGCCATCACGTATCACCATGAGAGCCATGCAAAAAGCACGATGCGATCGGCACTGGACGATATTCCGGGCGTTGGCCCCAAGCGTCGGGAGGCCCTGCGCAAGCAGTTCGGCACGATTCGGGCGATCAGGGAGGCGGATGTAGAGACCTTGGCCGCTGTGGTACCGCGTTCCGCTGCTGAAGCGGTGTGGAAGCATTTTCATGAAAAACAATGAAAAAGTTCCTGTCTGGACATCAGACAGGAACTTTTTTTAAGAGAAAAATCGTTTCCGCAGCTTTCGGCGCCACAAAACGGTCAACCGTTCCAGCGCCAGATCCAGAAGGAGAAAGGTCACAGCGCCCAATACCAGCAGGACCAGATGAAAGAGCGGCGTGGCGTCCATCAAGTCGGCAGTCCATCCAAGAACCCGCAGCAAAACGCCGTACAGCAGCAGAATCACCGCGGTACAGAGGGCCAGCTTTGCCAGAATCCGCAGCGGGCGGGAGCGAATGGACCGGTTGAGACGGGGGCGCAGAACGGGATACCAGCCAAAGGCTGCGAACACCAACGACAGCTCCGGCTCCGGTACCAGCAGAAATCCCAGCAGCGCGGCTGCGGCATAGGCAGACAGGGCGGTTTTCGGCCCGTATTCCTCCAGTACCGGCAGCAGTACCGCCATGGCCAGTAAGGGGCCTGCATAGGTCCCGATCCCAATGGCGCCTGCCAGCAGCATCACGACGACGGCCAAGGCGGTCAGCAGGCCGCAAAGGGCCGGTTTCTTACTGTTCATGACGCAAACTCCTGATATTTCAGCTTGTAATAACTCCACTGCCGCCATTTGGAAAGCATTTCCGGAAATGCGTCATCCAAAAGCGCGGGGTCGATGACGCGGCCGTCCCGCAGCACCGCATTTTTCTGGACCACAGGGAATTCCCGCCGCAGCTGATTCAAAAAGACGGTCCAAGCGGTCTCGTGTCCGGTCAGCTCCGCCACAGCCGCACCCAGAAAACTGGCGGACACGGTAGAGCCCAGCTCCAGACGCCTGACGGCTGTTTCCCAGTTCAGCGTGTCTGCCGCGGCATCGTTGGCCCAGATCACAAAGGGAGTCTCAAAGGAATGGAGCGTTTCCCAGTCGGAGGAGTCGGTAAAGCCCAGCTCCTGATAGCCCAGCTGATCGTCCCCCAGATAGGGCAGATGGTCACCAAAGAACACCAGCACCACAGGTTCTTCCTGCCGGGCAAAGTAGTCCCGCAGGCGGCCCAGCATGGCATCGGCATCCCGGGCGCCTTCGGCGTAAACCCGCAGCAGTGTCCGCACCGGATCCGATACGGAACGATGCAGCGGCACGTCGGGGTACTCGTATCCTTCCCCGTATTTGTCCAATGTGTAGGACATATGGTTTTGGATGGTGGTGGTATAGTGGAACAAGGGCTTGCCGGATGCCAGAGTTTCCTCAAATTCGGCTTCTATGAGTTCTGCCATGTAGCGGTCTGTGACCCACCGGCCCTTGTATTCCGGCTCTGCCATCTGGTCAATGAACATGGTTTCCTCCGCGCCCAGCCAGCGGTAGACGTTTTCCCGATTGTAGAACCAGTCGTCTCCGGGGTGGAAAAAGGAGGTGTGATATCCGTCGGCGGCAAACAGACGGAACAGGCTGTCCAGATTCCGGTTGACCACCCGCATGGCAGAGGTGGTCGTAGCGGAAAGGGCATTGGTCTGGATGCCGGTCAGGACATCGAATTCCGTGTTGGCGGTGCCCCCTGCAAAGCCCGGCACCACCACGTGCCCCGTAAGGGCGTGGGGGTCCTCCCGCAGAGCATGGAGATTGGGCAGGGGATCATTGGTTTCGTCATAGGCAAAGATCTCGTGATCCGTGACATCGGAAAAGGCCTCGTTCATCACCATGATTACATTGACCGGCTCGGCGCTTGTTTCCGCCACAGCGGTATGCTCCCAGACGTCCGCGGCGCTTTTGCTGAAGCCCTCCGGCCGGTCGACGGGATATGTGGTGAAATGATGTGTAAAACAGTAGGGGAAGCCCAGCTCGTTGAAAACTGCGGGGACATAGTAGGGGCTGGACACATGGAAGCTGTTGTACAGGTCGTTGGAGGCATACACGGTCAGCACCAGCACGACAAGAACCGCAAGGCTGCCGCCGGCTCCCAGCAGGCGGCCGGTCCAACCGCGCAGCTTGGCGGCGGGAAAGGGTCTGCATCCGATCAAAACGCCCAGAAGCAGCAGCGCCAGCGTGACACAGACCACCAGAAGGATGGCACGGCAGGGCAGCTGGATCTCATAGCTGCTCATGGCGCTGCCGACCTCTTTCAACAGTCCCAGATCCCGCGGGAACACCGGCTCATCCCGCACTTCGATCTTTACGCGGTTGGCAATGGAGAGGCCGCACACCAGAAGATTGACCAGCGACGCACTGAAAAAGACGTTGCGGAACAAGGCGGCAAACAGCAGCACCAGCAGTCCCACCGGCATGGCATTGAGCACGATCAGCAGCGGCTGGGCCTTGAATTGCACCAGAACGGCCCGCAGGGCATTGGGCTGGCACCACAGGGCCAGCAGCGTGATCCCGCCGGAGAGCAGGACTGCCGCCAGAAGCGCAGCCCACAGTGGCAGACGGATTTTGGAAAAGGGGCGATGAAAATTCACATTGTCCATCCTCTCTGAACACTTGGTTTTATCCTATTATATCGAATCCGGCTCAAAAAACAACCCTGACTGTCGAATGCTGCAAAGGTTGAAAGATGAAATGATTCATAACTTTTGGTTATATTATGACGAAAAACAACGATATGTACTGAAAAAGACGGGGCTCTATGAAGCATAGGGTGCCGGACAGGGCACGGTTGTGGTATCATGAGGGGGAGGTGAACGCGGATGGACACAAAGGCAACCGGGCAGCTGATCGCAGCCCGCAGAAAAGAACGGGGGCTGAGCCAGTTGGAATTGGCAAAGCGGCTCCATGTGACAGACAAGGCTGTCAGCCGCTGGGAAACAGGGCGGGGAATGCCTGCGCTGGAAACGCTGGAACCGTTGGGGGAGGTGCTGGGTTTGGCGGTCAGCGAGTTGCTGGCCGGACGGGAACTGACGGAAGCGGAGCTGCCGGAAACAGCAGGAAAGCAGATTTTGGAAGGAATGCGGAAAGCCAGAAAACAGCTCTGGTGCGGTGCGGCGGTGATGCTGGCCGCTATGGGGCTGGCTGCGGGGCTTTTTCTTGGCTGGCATTATGTGACCTCGGTGGAGGTGACCGATGTTGCGGCAGCGGACCGGACAGCGCTGACCCGACAGGCGGAGCGCTATCTGAGTCAGTTGAACAGGGAAAGCCGAAGTGCCGGAGGAACGCTGTCCATGGTGGATCTGGAACAGCGGGGAAACTATCTGGCGGCCTTGTGTGTGGAAGAAGACGGGGGCTGGGATCTGTGCATATATGACCGGGACGCTGTGTTCAAAAACCGGTGGAAGGCCAACGGCGGTGCCTTTGGAATGGAGTGCGGTACGGTGAACAGCTGGAATTTCGGAAGCCCGCAAAGGGAAGCGGTGATTGTGTTCGGAGGATGGGGATTGCCGCAGGACATCCGGGCGTATTCCTTTGAACATGACGGGATCACCTATATCGCGCCCGCAGGGGACGGCGGTAAGTTGCTGGATCTCTTTGTGGTGCCTGACAGCCGTACAATTGCTCCCGCCAACTTGGCGCTGCTGGATGAAAGCGGCCGGATGCTGCCATACCCGAACCCTTGGCAGCCGGAGCGCAATTCCTGAAAAATCCCCTCCGTTCGACAACGGAGGGGATTTTTGCACGATGATATTACGAATCGGAATCGATTTCTGGGGAAAATGGCCTGCGTTCAGAAGGTTACGACTTCCTGACCGGGCTTTTCGCAGGGAGCGGCAGAGAGAATCTCCATGACCGGCCCCTTCCCCTGATAAGCCTTGTGGTCTTCCACCGCCATGCGGGCAGTAACCTCCAGCCAGTCCCTGTTTTCATACTGGTCCAGAGTGTCCCCGCGGGCGATCAGCCCCAGAAACTGAATGTCATTTTCGCAGCAGACCATCGCAAAGCGGCCGGGACAGTGGATGCCGGGATATTTTTTGGAGTGGCACATGACCAGCTTCATATGGACCTGCTTTCCGCTCCAGCGGTCCGGATGATCCATCACATCCACATACCACACACCGAAATCTTCATCGGGAATCTCCACGGGATCCTGACTCAGATCAAAGGGACAGGTGTCATCATTGTTGTAGTCTTCGGAATTGCCGTCGTTGTCCTCCAGATAAATGTCTGCCCGACGGTTCACCATCCGGAGGTTCCGGCTCCGCAAGGCTGCTTTCAGCTCCTCTGTGCAGCGGTTAAATACCAGCAGATCGGCGTTGGTGATCTTTTCCATCATCAGCTGCCCCATGTTTTTGGCATACATCTCGAAGGTGGACGCCTGAACAAAGGTCATGATCTGATAGAGAACCCAGTTGGCGGGAAGAACCTCCCGATAAAGACGCTCCATCTGCCACATACCGTTGTATTCGATCAGCACCTGCTTGGGCTTGTACTGCTTTTCCCAAGCCTTCAGCCGGGAGCACTTCAAATCCTCTTCTGCCTCCACAGTGACGACCGTCACGTTATCCAGAGCGCGGGATTCATATTCCTCCTCGCCCTCTTCGCAGCAGATCAGCAGGGTCCGGTCCTGACGGGCAAAGCCGTCCTCCAGAATTCCGTTGATAAAATTGGTCTTGCCGCCGTCCAGAAAACCGGCGACCAGATATACAGGAATATCAGCCATGGTAATGTTTGTTTCCTTCCCAGCCTTACAGGGCAAACAGCTCTGCCAGCTTGTCTTCTTTCAACTCTGCACCGATGACGCACAGGCGGCCGGTATAATCGGGATGGCCCTCCCGGATCTCATGCTCCTCCGGTACATAGTCAAATTCCAGCCATGCGCCGTCCGGACTGTTTACAATGCCCTTGGCCCGCAGGATCTTTCCGTAATCACCGGAATCCAAAGCGGACAGGATGCGGTCGATCTCACTGCGGGAGAACACCTTGGGGGTTTCCCTGCCCCAAGAGGTGAACACCTCATCAGCATGATGATGGTGATGGTGGCAGGAGCAATGAGGATCGCTGCAGACATGGCCGTGTTCATGCTCATGGTCATGGTCATGATGGTGCTCGTGCTCATGCTCATGCTCATGGTCATGTTCATGATGGTGCTCGTGCTCATGGTCGTGGTCATGCTCATGTTCATGCTCGTGTTCGTGGTCATGCTCATGATGATGGTGCGCGTGCTCGGCTTCCTCTGCCGCGTGTTCGGCGCGCATTTTCTCCAGCAGCTCTTCCGCCAGAGAGACCTTTTCCATGGCAGAGAGGATCACCTTGCCGTCCAACTCCTCCCATGGAGTGGTCAGGATCGCGGCGTCCGGATTTTTCTCCCGCAGCATGGCCGCGGCGGCTTCCAGCTTTTCCTGACTGAGCTTCTGGGTTCTGGAGAGGACGATGGTTCCGGCGGATTCGATCTGGTTGTTGTAGAATTCGCCGAAGTTCTTCATGTAGACCTTCACTTTGGTTGCGTCCGCCACCGTGACGAAGCTGTTGAGCCGCAGTTCCGGCACGTCCGCCACCGTGTTTTCCACCGCCACGATCACATCGGAGAGCTTTCCGACGCCGGACGGTTCGATGAGGATGCGGTCGGGATGGAACTGCGCCGCGACGTCCTTCAGCGCTTTGTTGAAATCCCCCACCAGAGAGCAGCAGATGCAGCCGGAGGACATCTCGCTGATTTCCACGCCGGATTCCTTCAAAAAACCGCCGTCGATGCTGATTTCACCGAATTCGTTTTCAATCAGCACCAGTTTTTCGCCGGGGAAGGCTTCCGCCAGCAGTTTTTTAATCAAAGTGGTTTTGCCAGCCCCCAAAAAGCCGGAGATAATGTCGATTTTTGTCATGGTATCAAGTCCTTTGTTATAAAATTCTGAACAGAACTTAATATATCATTTTTCCTCAAAAATGCAACCTTTTGGGGAAAAAGTTTACACCCGCCGGAAGAAAGCGTCATATTGGCGGACGCTCCGGGCGGCCTGACCGCTCATCACCAGCAGGCACAGCAGATTGGGCATACACATCAGGGCGTTGCAGATATCGCACAGCAGATAGACGGTGTCCTGCCGCTGGGTGGCGCCGAACAGAACGGCCAGTGCGTACAGCAGCCGGTAAAGCAGACGTCCGCCCCCTCCGGTGAGATAGAGGAAGCACTGCTCTCCCTGATATTCCCAGCCAAGAATGGTGGAAAATGCAAAAAGGACGATGGAGAAGGTGAGGATGCGGGAGCCCAGAGGCCCCAGAACGGTTTCAAAGGCCAGAATGGTTAAGGCGGCACCGTCGACCGGAGCCCCCTGCGCATCCAAGGTCCCAAGGACGCCGGAGCAGCAGATGGCAAGCCCTGTGACCGTGCAGAGCAGCAGAGTGTCAAAAACCGCGCCGGTCATGCTGATGTACCCCTGCTTCACCGGATCTGCGGTATCTGCGGAGGCGGCGGTGATTCCGGTGGAGCCGAGACCTGCTTCATTGGAGAGGACCCCCCGGGCAATGCCCCACCGCAGGGCGGCGCCTGCGGCGCCTCCGGCTATGGCCTGCGGAGAAAAGGCGCAGCGGAACATGGAGCGCAGCCCCGGCAGCAGATGTTCCAGATTCCCGCCGATGACCCACAACCCCGCTGCCAGATAAAAAAGAGACATGAGCGGCACCAGAACGGTTGTGATGCGGGAGATGCCCCGAATGCCGCCGGCAATCACGATCAGCGTCAGCGCCGCCGCAAGGGCGCCGATCAATTCCGCCGGCAGGGCAAAGGTGCTGGTCAAGGCTCCGGTAATGGCGTTGGCCTGTGTCATGCAGCCAATGCCAAAGGAGGCGCCCACAGCGAAAACGGCGAACAGCCGCCCGAGGAGCCGTCCGAACCGGACGCCGAAGGCGGCCTCCATCACGTACATCGGCCCGCCGTGCCGGACGCCCCGGCGGTCTCTTTTCCGGTATTGAACGGACAGCAGGCTCTCCGTGAGGATGGTGGCCATCCCCAGCAGCGCGGAAAGCTCCATCCAGATCAGCGCGCCGGGACCGCCGGCTGCCAGCGCCGCAGCCACGCCCGCAATGTTGCCGGTGCCGATGGTAGCCGCCAGTGTGGTCATCAGGGCGGAGAAGGGCGAAACCCCTCCCCGATCTGCCTGACGGGCTTCCCGCCCCAGAGCGGCACGAAGGGCACAGCCCATCCGGCGCCAAGGCAGAAACCGCATCCGCACCGTCAAAAAGATGCCGGTGCCCAGCAGCAGTCCCAGAGTGCCGGGGCCCCAGAGCAGATCATTGATAGCCGTCAGCATGAGATCCCCCCTTTTTTCTCCCTTACGATATGCGCCGGAAGCGGGAAAAAGCACGGCGGCAGGAGGCTGACCACCGAAATCCACAAAAGAACCGGAGAATCTGACGGAAAAAATTGAACTTTTCCACTTTTTTGCATTGGATATGAAAGTTTTTGTTTACAAAGGGGGACTTTTCTGGTATCCTTACTCAGTTAGGAAATGAGTTTCCAACTCATTTATCAAATCAATTTTGTTTCTAGGAACGAGGAGTGATCCAGTATGAGTCGCATGGTCGGCACTGTTTCCAGAGGTATTCGCGCACCCATCATTCGTCAGGGCGACGATCTGGCCGAGATCGTTACCAATTCCGTTCTGGAAGCCGCCGCGGATGACGGCTTTGAAATCCGGGACCGGGATGTCGTTGCCATGACGGAGGCGATCGTAGCCAGAGCGCAGGGCAACTATGCCACGGTGGAGGACATTGCGCAGGATGTCCGCGTCAAGCTGGGCGGCGAGACAATCGGCGTGATTTTCCCGATCCTCAGCCGGAACCGCTTTGCCATCTGCCTGCGGGGCATTGCCAAGGGTGCGAAAAAGGTGGTGCTGATGCTGAGCTATCCCTCTGACGAGGTGGGCAACCATCTTCTCAGCTTGGACAAGCTGGATGAAAAGGGCGTCAATCCGTACAGCGATGTGCTGACTCTGGAGAAATACCGCCAGCTGTTCGGCTATGAAAAGCACCCCTTTACCGGTGTGGATTACGTGGAATATTACGAGACGCTGATCCGGGAGAGCGGCGCGGAGGCAGAGATCATCTTTGCCAATGATCCCCGCGCGGTCCTGCCGTATACCAAGAACGTCCTGTGCTGCGATATCCATACCCGCCAGCGCACCAAGCGGCTGCTGAAAGCTGCCGGCGCGGAGCGGGTGTTCGGGCTGGACGAGATCCTGACGGCTCCCGTCAATGGCAGCGGCTACAACGCGCAGTATGGTCTGCTGGGAACCAACAAGGCCACCGAGGAGCAGGTGAAGCTGTTCCCGCGGGATTGCGGCGAACTGGTTGCGGAGATCCAGAAGCGGCTGTTGGAAAAGACCGGAAAGCACGTGGAAGTCATGGTTTACGGCGACGGCGCCTTTAAGGATCCCGTCGGAAAGATCTGGGAGCTGGCGGACCCCGTGGTGTCTCCTGCCTATACAGCCGGTCTGGAGGGCACCCCGAACGAGCTGAAATTGAAGTATCTGGCGGACAATGATTTTGCGGATCTGTCCGGCGAAGCGCTGAAGGAAGCCATTAAGGAGCAGATCCACAAGAAAGACGACAATCTGGTGGGAAACATGGCCTCTGAGGGAACGACTCCCCGCCGTTTGACGGATCTGATCGGTTCCCTGTGCGATCTGACCTCCGGCTCCGGAGACAAGGGCACGCCCATCGTGTATATTCAAGGTTATTTTGATAACTATACGACTGAATAAAAGCCGCGCCGCGCCACGGAGAATCCGTGGCGCGGATACTTTTGTCCGGAGCGGTGATTTGAACTTTCCAAAACGGCGGAAATGTGATATACTGACCCGGAAATCCAAAGACAAATGAGAAAAGAGGGAGCGAAGAACCATGCGCGCCATCGGATTCGACAATCAGAAATATCTTGTTACGCAATCAGAGCAGATCAAGCGCCGGATCGCCCAGTTCGGGGGAAAGCTTTATCTGGAATTCGGCGGGAAGCTCTTTGATGATTTTCATGCGTCCCGGGTGCTTCCGGGCTTTGAACCGGACAGCAAGATCCGGATGCTGCAGCAGCTTAAGGACGATGTGGAGATCGTCATTACCATCAACGCGGCGGACATTGAAAAAAACAAGGTCCGGGGGGATCTGGGCATCACCTATGACGAGGACGTGCTGCGGCTCATTGACATTTTCCGCGGCATGGGGTTGTATGTCGGCAGCGTGGTGCTCACCCGTTACAGCGGCCAGCCTGCGGCGGACGCGTTTTTGAAGCGGCTCACCGCGCTGGGCATCCGCTGCTACCGGCATTATGTCATCGCGGGCTATCCCTCTGACGTCAAGCATATCGTCAGCGACGAGGGCTTGGGGAAGAACGACTATATCGAAACGGCCCATCCTCTGGTCGTGGTAACGGCTCCCGGCCCGGGCAGCGGTAAAATGGCCACCTGCCTTTCTCAGCTGTATCATGATTATAAGCGCGGGATCTCCGCCGGTTATGCAAAGTTTGAGACGTTCCCCATCTGGAATCTGCCCATCAAGCATCCGGTCAATCTGGCCTATGAGGCAGCCACGGCAGATCTGGACGATGTGAATATGATCGACCCCTTCCATCTGGAGGCCTATGGAAAGACGGCTGTCAACTATAACCGGGATGTGGAGATCTTTCCGGTGCTCAATGCCATTTTCAAAAAGATTCAGGGAGAGTCTCCGTATAAATCCCCCACGGATATGGGTGTCAACATGGTGGGCAGCTGCATCGTGGATGATGCGGTCTGCTGTGCCGCTTCCAGAATGGAGATCCTGCGCAGATACTATACGGCCTGTGTGGAGCGGCTTCAGGGCAAATGCGGCGATGAACCGGTGCGGAAGCTGGAGCTGGTCATGCAGCAGGCGGATGTAACGCCGGAAATCTGCCCCGCTGTGTCTGCGGCGCTGGTCAAGGAGGAGGCGACCGGCGGCCCTGCCGGCGCCATGGTACTGCCGGACGGCAGGGTGGTCACCGGAAAGACCTCTGATACACTGGGCGCGGCCTCGGCGCTGCTGCTCAATGCCTTGAAGGCGGTGGGCGGGATCGCAGACCAGCTGGAATTGATTTCGGCGCAGGTTCTGGAGCCGGTCTGTGAGTTGAAGACCCGCTATCTGGGGCACCGGAATCCGCGGCTCCATACGGATGAAGTGTTGATGGCCCTGACGATCTCAGCCCTGACAAATCCGCTGGCGGAGCTTGCCCAGCAGCAGCTGCCGAAGCTGCGGGGCTGTGATGCCCATTTTACGGTCATTCTCAGTGAGGTGGACGACAAGCTGCTGAAAAAGCTGGGGATCCACGTCAGCTGTGAGCCGAAATACGAGACCAAAAAGCTTTACCACAAATGATCGATGCCCTTCCTGCGAAGGAGGCGCCGCGGTGCTGCGCGGCGTCTCCTGTTTCTCAGGCGGATGTTTATGAAAGGAACCGGATTATGGATATCATTCAACTGCTTGCGCAGGAGTTGGATCAACAGCCGCAGCATATTGCCAATGTGATCCAGCTGCTGGACGAGGGAAATACCATCCCCTTTATTGCCCGCTACCGCAAGGAACTCCACGGCGCCATGGATGACACGGTGCTGCGGACACTGGAGGAGCGGCTGAACTACCTCCGGGGCTTGCAGGAGCGCAGGGAGACGGTGAAAAAATCCATTGAGGAGCAGGGAAAGCTGACGGAGGAGCTGGCGGCTGCCATTGACGGCGCCCGGACTCTGGCGGAAGTGGAGGACCTGTACCGCCCCTATAAGCAAAAGCGCCGTACCCGCGCCACCATGGCGCGGGAGAAGGGGCTGGCTCCGCTGGCGGAGGTGCTGTTTGCCCAGAAGCCGGACTGTCCGGACCCGCTGACAGAGGCGGCCCGGTATCTGGATGCGGAAAAAGGGGTGGAGACAGCGGAAGACGCGCTGGCAGGCGCGTCTGATATCATCGCGGAACAGATCAGCGACGATGCCGGATTGCGGAAAAAGCTTCGGGAGCTTCTGGAAAAAAACGGGCTGCTCCGCAGCACGGCTGCCACGGAGGAGGATACGGTATACCGGCTGTACTATGAATTTGCGCAGAGCATCTCCCGTCTTCAGGGACACCAGATTCTGGCGATGAATCGGGGAGAGCGCGAGGGGAAGCTGAAGGTTTCCGTTGAGTTGGATCGGGAGCTGGCGCTGCGCACGGTGCGGCGTCATGTGGTGGTGCCCGGCAGCGCCGCCATGGAATTTGTAAAGGCTGCCGCGGAGGACGCCTATGACCGGCTGCTGTTTCCCTCCTTGGAGCGGGAAGCCCGTTCTGCTTTGACAGAGACGGCCAGCGAAGGCGCCATCGGTCAGTTTGCGCTGAATCTGCGGCCCCTTTTGATGCAGCCGCCGGTGAAGGGAAAGGTCACCATGGGTCTGGATCCGGGGTACCGGATGGGCTGCAAGGTGGCAGTGGTGGACGGCACCGGAAAGGTGCTGGACACGGCGGTGGTTTATCCGACCTATGGGGAGCGCCAAAAGCGGGAAGCCATCGAAACGCTCAGTAAAATGATAAAAAAGCACAAGATAGAGCATATTGCCATCGGAAACGGCACCGCAAGCCGGGAGACAGAGCAGATGGCGGTGGAATTGATCCATCAGGTGAATGAGGGCGGCGCCCATGTCAGCTATATGATCGTCTCCGAGGCAGGCGCCTCCGTGTATTCCGCCAGCAAGCTGGCGGCAGAAGAATTTCCGCAGTATGATGTGAACCTCCGGTCGGCGGTGTCCATTGCACGGCGGCTTCAGGACCCTCTGGCAGAGCTGGTGAAGATCGACCCCAAGGCCATTGGCGTTGGACAGTACCAGCATGACTGCCCGCCCAAGCGTCTGGATGAGGCGCTGAACGGTGTGGTGGAGGACTGTGTGAACGCTGTGGGCGTGGATGTGAACACGGCGTCCCCGTCCCTGCTGCAGCGGGTTTCCGGCTTGAATGGAACCACCGCCAAAAATGTGGTGGCGTACCGGGAGGAAAACGGTCCCTTTACCTCCCGCACGCAGCTGAAAAAGGTGCCCAAGCTGGGGCCGAAAGCGTTTCAGCAGTGCGCGGGATTCCTGCGGGTGCCGGAGAGCAAATCGGTTTTGGACAACACGGCGGTCCATCCGGAGAGCTACGACGCTGCCAGACAGCTTCTGGAATTGATGGGATGCAGTCTGGAAGACGTCAGGCATGGAACGCTGGCAGACCTGTCTGCGCGGGTGAAGGCATACGGTGAGGAACGGGCGGCGGATGCCATCGGGATCGGCGTGCCGACCCTGCGGGATGTGGTCAGCGAGCTGATGAAGCCCGGACGGGATATCCGGGATGACCTGCCCAAACCCGTCCTGCGGACGGACGTTTTGGAGATCAAGGACCTGAAGCCCGGAATGGTGCTGACGGGAACGGTGCGCAATGTCATTGATTTTGGCGTGTTTGTGGACATCGGGGTGCATCAGGACGGCTTGGTGCACATCTCTCAGGTGGCGGACAAGTTCATCAAGCACCCGTCGGAAGTGGTTTCTGTGGGAGATGTGGTGCAGGTGAAGGTGCTGGAGGTGGATGAGCAGAAGCACCGCATCGGCCTTTCCATGAAGCAGGCAAAATGAGGAAATCTGTGTGGCTTGATCGATAAGAAAACCGCAGCGGTCGAAACCGCTGCGGTTTTTTTATGAAAGCAGGATGGCGGACGGGTTCAATTCCGGCTCGCAGGAACGGCTTTGCGCTTCGCAGAGACTGCCGGATTCCCGATAAAAGCGTTCTTCCATGACCGTCATGCTGCTGTATGAGTCCAAGGCGTCCTGCCGGATGTCGATGAACCATGTGACGGCGTACATTCCGGCAGCGCCGCATACCAGCAGAAAGGTCAGCAGCATTCCGACCCAGTCATATTGGAGCCGGCTGTCGCTTCGGGCGGCCAGAAGCGTTTCCACGCCCAAAGAAATCAGGATCAGAGGAGACGCTTTCAGCACCCGGACGGGATTGAACGGGAAGATCCAGCCGGCCAGCATACAGCAGCCGGACACCACCAGAACGATCCCCAGCGTAAAGGTACCCACCCGGCGTCCGGCGGGAGGGGCGGTTCGTTCAGTTGTCTCCATGAGGCGCCTCCTGTCCGCTGACGGGGGATTCTTCGGATGCCGGCGCAGCGTCTGGTTCGCAGCCGGCGGAAGACTGCGGCGGGACAAAGTCGGGGATGTCCTCGGTTTTTGCCTTGGAGGGGCCGCGGATAAACCAGATTCCCAACGCAAGGATCCCGACTGTCACAACCAGACGGGGGACATCATAGGAGAGAACATGGCGGAGCCACCAGTTGTCAAAAAACTGCCCGAAAAGATCGGAGATCCACTCTGCCACGGTGGAGTAAAGGATCCAGATCCCCAGTCCCACAAGCCCCCAGCCCACCAGACTGCGGCGCTTTTGCAGCAGCAGACCCAAAGCCTCCCGGTCTGTGTGTCCCAGTCCGAAAAGGAAGGCGTCCGGCTCCTGTGTGCCCATCCGCAGCTGCGTGCGCAGATTGTAGCTGTCAAAGAAGGAGAAGAGCCACACCGGCAGCAGCAGTATGGACAAAGCGCCGATGTTCAAAAGCACTGCCAGAATAAAGATCCCGCTGCAGACCGTCAGAATGGAGACGCCCCGTTTCATATAGCCTTGATACATCTCACCGCAGCCGGGGATGCAGGATGCGGCAAACAGCAGCAGTCCGTGTTTTTCGTTCATATCAGTTTCCTCCTTGCAGCGGACGGGGATGCCGCCCCAGTCCGTCAAAAAAATCATTCACTCCGGACATTGCGCTGTCCAGAGACTGGTTCCATTTCTGAAATCTCTCTGAAAAGGCAGGGCGGTTCTCAGGCAGCTCGGGGAGCTTTGCCAGAATACCCGATCCGCTGCCCCATACCATGGTCAGTGCCAGTGCCACAGCGGCAGCTGCCGTAGCATAGCGGTTCATAAACAGCCGGATGGTCCGTGACCGGATGCGTGTCCACAGCGTTTCCCGGCAGCTGTGTGCGGGAACCAGAAGCTCCGTGCCTGCCAGCGCGTCGGTATACCGCTGGAGACACAGGTCGCAAAAGGCCAGATGCTCCGCGATTTCCAGACGGGAACACTCATCCAGCGCTGCTCCGGCGGCCAGATCGGCAAGCGCCCGATCGGTTAGATGACCGTCATGTTGGAAGATGTCCATGAACTTCACTCCTTTCCAGTTGCTGCCGCAGCAGCCGTTTTCCGCGGGCAAGCTGCGTGTGGATGGTTTTTAAGGGGCGCCCCAGTGCCAGAGCGGCTTCCTCGGGGGTTCGTTCCTCCAGAAGACACAGCCTGCATACGGGGCGGTACGGCTCCTTCAGCGCCGCCACTGCCGACCGGATGGCGTCGGCGCCTTCCCGCGCCAGAGCGATTTCCTCGGCAGGCGGAGACAGGCTGACCGGCGGGTTTTCTTCTCCGGAGAGGACGGCCCGCCGGTTCCACGCGCTTTGCAGATGGTCCTTGGCTTTGTTGGCGGCAATGCGCCCCAGCCATTGCCGTTCGTATCCCTTTGGAATGGTTTCCCGATGCAGATAAGCCGAAAGAAAGGTCTCCTGCGTCAGATCCTCCGCAGCGGAAGCGTCCCGCACCAGCTGAAAACAAACGGTATAGACCAGACGTTCATATTGCTTCACAAGCTCTGAAAACTGGTCTTTTGTGATGACATCCATGGTGCAGCGCCACCTCCCTTCACCGGCCGACACCCATTATACGATATGGCGGACGTAAATTCTTCAATTGCCGGAAAAAATTTTGCCGCTGCGGGATTTGTTTCCTGTGAAGAATCCGAAATCCCACTTTCCACGGCTTGGATTCTGTGCTATACTATCAAATTAAGAATCAGCTGTTGACCGGAAAGGCTGGGAAGCTGCGAAGTTCCGGCGCGCTGAAAAGGAGGCGGAGCCATGGCGGAGTTTTGGGAGCGGCTTTTGCAGAAGCTGGAGGAAGGGAACGGCGCGGAGCTGGTGAGTGTGCTGGAAACCGGCGGCTCGACACCGCGGGGAGCCGGCGCTCTGATGGCTGTCTTTACAGACGGAACGGTCCTTGGCACTGTGGGCGGAGGGAGCGTCGAGTACGAGGCGATCCGTCTGGCGAAGGAGCTGGCGCCGCAGGAACGCCACGATCTGAGGAGCTTCCACTTTGTCTCCGGAGATGCTGTAGGGCTGGACATGGCCTGCGGAGGAGATATGACCCTCCATTTTCACTATCTGGATCCGCAGGGGGCCGGCGTTTTGCCGCTGCTGCGGGAGACGGCGGAGGCATCCCGTCAGAATCAGGACCGGTGGCTGCTGCGCCGTTTGCAGGGGGCGGAGGTTACCGATATGACGCTGACAGGCCGCGGCGGGGTTCACAGCAGGGCGGATTGGCCGGAAGACCTGCTTCAAAGCCGTGCGGTGTTTCGGGACCACTGGTTTGCCCTTCCGGTGGCGGAAGCGGGGCGTGTGCTGATTTTTGGCGGCGGACATGTCTCTCAGGCGCTGAGCCGGGTCCTTGCATCCGTTGGGTTCCGGCCGGTGATTTATGACGACCGTCCGGAATTTACGGCGCCGGAGCTGTTTCCGGAGGGAACGGAGACGATCTGCGGCCCCTTTGAGACGTTGCACAGAACGGTCACGATCACAGAGAAGGACGATGTGGTCATCATGACACGGGGACATCGGGCGGATGAAACGGTGCTGATACAGACCCTCCGGAGCGCAGCACGGTATATTGGCTGCATCGGTTCCAGCCGGAAGCTGGCGCTTTGCAGGGAGCATCTGCTGGCGATGGGCTTTACGGCGGAGGAATATGCGCGGGTCCATGCCCCCATCGGCCTTGCAATCGGCGCGGAAACGCCGGCGGAGATCGCCGTATCGGTGGCGGCAGAGCTGATCGCTGTGCGGGCGGGGCTGCCGGTGTCCGGCGGTGCGGTTCTGCCGCGGGCGTGAGACATGGGAGACGCTGGAAAAAGAGAGGAGCGTTTATGAAACGGATCAGTAAGGAAAACTATTATCTGGATATCGCGGAGACTGTGCTGGAACGAGCAACCTGCCTGCGGCGGGTTTATGGCGCGATTATTGTGAACAATGATGAGATCATCTCCACCGGTTATAATGGCGCTCCCCGGGGCCGCGCAAACTGCGCAGATATGGGCTTTTGTTCACGGGAGGCTATGAAGGTTCCGCGGGGGGAGCGGTACGAGCTGTGCCGCAGTGTCCATGCAGAGGCCAACGCCATCATTTCCGCGTCCCGCAGAGATATGGCGGGCGGGACGATCTATCTGGTAGGGCGGGATGCCCGCACCGGCACGCTGCTCTCTGACGCGACCTCCTGCCTGATGTGCCGCCGCATGATCATCAACGCGGGACTGGAGCAGGTGGTCATCCGCCGCACGGAAACAGAGTTTGAAGTGGTTCCGGTGGCGGAGTGGATCGCGGAGGATGACCTGCTGATCCCGGAAAACGTGGTTATGGATCTGAAGTAACGGAAAGGAAGTCTACCCTTGAAAACGGGACTTGTTACCTTTTATCACATTCACCATTACGGCGCGCTGCTGCAGGCGGCGGCGACGCAGCGGGCTGTGGAACGTCTGGGGGCGGAATGTGAGATCATTGATTATTACGTGAACCAGAATAACGCCCTTTTCCGGAAACCTACGGGGCTGGGCTCTCTGGCGGCGGATACCCATACAGCCCTCCACTACAAGGCGCTGGAAAACCGGTACCGGAGATTTGAGGCATTTTCCAGAGACCATCTGCGGATTTCGGAGCACCGGTTTGCATCACTGGAGGAATTGCGTCAGACGGAGCTTCCCTATGATTTGATCCTCTCCGGCAGCGACCAGATCTGGAACCCCAAAATCTTTCCGGACGGACGGTTTGACCCCGTGTTTTTCGGAGCGTTCTCGGAAAAGCGGAAGGCGGCCTACGCACCCTCCTTCGGCATCCCGCGGGTTCCGGAGGAGATGGAGGAGGAGCTGCGGGAGTATCTGAGCCGGTTTTCCCACGTATCCGTCCGGGAGCTGGGGGGACGGGAGATTTTGAAAACGGTTGCGGGAAAGGACGTTCCGGTTGTGCTGGATCCTACGCTGCTGCTGGACGCAGAGCAGTGGGGGGCGATGGCGAGCACGGAGAGCAGCTTTGCCCCGAACCAAAACGGGGCGGGCGGCTATATCCTCTGCTATTGCATCAGTAAGCCGGATGCGTTGGAACCCTATATTTCCCGTCTGGCGGAGACAACGGGGCTTCCGGTGGTACAGCTGTGCGGCATCCGGAGGAAGGTCCATCCGAAGGCGCGCTGCGTGCTGGATGCAGGGCCGGCGGAATTCCTCTCCCTCTTCCGCAATGCCAGCTATGTCTGCACAAATTCCTTCCACGGCACGGTGTTTTCCATCCAGTTCCAGAAACCGTTCTTTACGGCAGTGGCGCCCGGCGAACTGGCTGTGCCCGAACGATCCCGCACGTACAGCATCCTGCACACACTGGGGCTGGAGAACCGGATCATCGGAAAAGGCGACACGGCGGAGCTGACGGATGAGATCCGGTGGGATCGGGCTGCGGAACGGCTGGCGGAGGCCCGGAGGTTTTCCATGGATTACCTGCGGGCTGCCTTGGAGAATCGGCCTTTTGAAGAGAGTGCGCCTGCTGCTCCGGCGGAGGAGGCGCCCCTGCCGGTTCTGGCGGCGCATCAGGACTGCACCGGCTGCACGGCTTGCGCCAGCGGCTGCCCCAAGGACGCCATTTCCATGGAGCAGGATCGGGAGGGCTTCCTCTATCCGGTCATCCATCCGGAGCGTTGTGTCCGCTGCGGCCATTGCACAGCGGTCTGTCCGGTGCTGCACCGGCGGCCGCAGGCGCCGCTGCCGGCAGCCTTTGCCGCGTGGAACCGGGACGATCAGGTCCGGAAGGACTCGACCTCCGGCGGCGTGTTCACGGCGCTGGCAGAGTATGTGCTGGAGGGCGGCGGCGTGGTGTTCGGCGCGGCATTGGACGGCCGTCAGCACCTGCGGCATATTGCGTGCTTCCGCAAGGAGGATCTCTGGCGGCTGCGGGGAGCCAAGTATGTGCAAAGTGATTTGACGGGGATTTATCGGGAGGTCCGCGAGGCGTTGAAAAGCCGTCAGGTGCTCTTTTCCGGCACGCCCTGTCAGGTGGACGGCTTATACCGCTTTCTGGGAGAACGTCCGGAAAATCTCACGACCTGCGATTTGGTGTGTCACGGCGTGCCGTCTCCCGGCGTTTGGGAGAATATGGTGGATTCCATCCAGCGGCACAAGGGCAGGGAGCTGCGGGCGGTTCGCTTCCGCAATAAAGTCACCGGCTGGAAAAACAGTCATTTTACCACGGTCTATGAGGACGGTACGGTCGATACCGCGCCGCTGTTTGCCACAGAATACGGCCGCGCCTTTGGCCGTGCCCTGTTTCTCCGGCCCAGCTGTCACAGATGCCAATATACGAACCTGAACCGTCCCGGCGATTTTACACTGGGGGACTTCTGGGGCCTGAAGGCCGATGAACTGCCGGAGCAGCAGGAAAAGGGTGTGAGCCTTTTGCTGGTGAACACCGCCCACGGCAGCCATATCTTCGATCAGCTGCCTTTAAGCCGTCAGGCGTTTCCCGTGGAGCGGGCGGTCTCAGGGAATCCGCGTCTGGCATCTGCCGTCAGCCAGCCGGCGGATCGGGCGGCGTTCTTTGCCGCCTATGCCCTGGAACCCTTTGAGCGGGTCCGCAAGCGGTTTTTCAGCTTGCCTCCCCTGCCGGTGCGGGCGGCGGGAAAGCTGCTGTCTCCGGAGCTGAAGCAGAAGATCCGGGAAAAGCTGCGGTGAGGAGTTTTCTGCAAGCAAAAGCGCACGCCCCGAAAGCGATTTGTTCGCTTTCGGGGCGTGCGCTTCAAAATCACGCTCATGCTTCCGGTGGATGTCTTTGGGAGTGGAAGCTGTCGTCTGTATCGTTTTCCATACGGGGATATCGGGATGCGCTTCCGCTGCCGGCAGAGTCCGGATCGTCCTCCGCCTGCAGATCCGGATAGACGCTTTCCGGATAGCTGTCCTGCCGGTCGGCGTGGTCTTTGGCATGGGTGCGCCACGTGGAGGTATCAATGGGAGCGCTTTCCTCAAAGAGATCGTAATAGTCCTCGTCCCGCAGCTTGGGCCGGCGGTGGCGGACGATGGCGGTGATGGTGGGGTAGAGCACAATGGCGATCAGGCCGCCGGAAAAACCGTTGTTATAGAGGTTCAGGCCTGCTACGGGGCCGCCGGTCTGCAAAACCAGTGCGGAGTGAATAAATCCGGCGAGAATTCCGAACAGCCAGCCGAAATGGCCTGCAATGGGGGCCAGTGTGGTTCCGAAAAGTCCGGCCAGCTGCAGGGATGGATAATTGGGCGTATAGTGCATACCGTAAGCGCCCAGTGCCACGCCGATCATCACAGGAAGGATATTGAAGGCGTGTTTTCCGAATGCGGAAAAACCGATGATGGTGAAAATACCGCCCAGAGTGGGGCCGTTCAGGTCGCCTCCCACGATCAGGATGTACAGCATTCCGAGAATACCGTTGACGCCCATGTTGACCAGCACCGGTCCGGCGCCGAACATCCGCAGATAGTCGCTGGGGGCACGGCCGGTGGTGGACAGCAGCCGCCGGTATCCGGCCCAGACAGCCCAGAAGGGCGTGCCGGTGGCAAAAAGGCCGGTGAGGATGGAAATGGCGCACAGCACCAGCAAAATCACGGAGAATGTCCGGTTATAGCCCTCTGCCCAGTAGAGCACGGAGTCCGGTTTATCCCCGAAGGCTGTCAGCACGGGAACGATCATCATTGCCAGCAGTCCGCAGGCAAAGCCCATGTTGTAAAGGTTCATACCGTTTTGAATCTTATAGGTATAGGCAGACAGGGAGGGCAGAATGAAGCCAATGGCAACACCTGTGAACAAACCCAGCGGGAGGCTGGCATGAATGCTGCCCAGAGACATATAACTCACCAAAGGCGCAAGGGAGGTTGCCAGCAGTCCTACGGAAGCATATTTGGCAAAGGGCTCCTTTTGATATTTGGCATAGAGCCATGTGCCCAGCAGGATGGGCCAGATGTTAAAGAGATTTTTGCCGAACAGGGAGAAGCCGGCCATCAACCCCATTTCCACCAGCGTAAAGCCGTTGAAGGGATCGCCGGACAGCTTGATAATCAAAATGGAAAGAATGGTCACAAGACCGGAATTGATAAGGGTCGCGCCCACTCCGGCAATATGCACATAGTCGGTAATCAGCAGGTCCTGCATGGTGACGATGCGGTAAAGCCCCGGCAGAATGTTGGCGGGATCATCCAATGCCACACCCAGCAGCATCAGCAGTACCGAGGCGGCAATGGTGCTGGGAAAAATTTTTTCATAGCGGTTCTGCAAGGGAACCCCTCCTTGTATTGTTTTCTATTTAACAATATTATTATAAACGGCAATGGACAGCAGGGCAAGAAAAATTTTCATGGTTTCTTTATGAAACGCAGTAAAATAAAGCGCGGCAAGGCAGTTGTTTTCTGTTTTCGCATATTTTACGGTGATTTTTAAATTTCCGGCTTCCATCAGCGCAGAAACCATGGTATACTTCCTTATATCAGTAAAACGATTACCCCACAGAAAGGCGGATCAATATGAGAAAGACCAAGATCGTCTGCACCCTTGGCCCTGCCACAGACCGGGAAGGCGTCCTGCGGGAGATGCTGCTGGCGGGCATGAATGTGGCCCGGTTCAATTTTTCCCACGGCGACCATGCGGGGCATAAGGCGCGGCTGGATGCGCTGAAGGCCCTGCGGGAGGAATTGGATCTGCCGGTAGCCGCCATGCTGGATACCAGAGGACCTGAAGTACGCCTGAAAACATTCCGGAACGGGACTGCGGAGCTGAAAGAGGGTACGGAGTTTACACTTTATACAACGGAAGTGGAGGGTGATGAAACACAATGCTCCATCACCTATAATGATCTGCCCAGCGATGTGAAGGCCGGAGACAGCATTTTGCTGGATGACGGCTTGATCGCTATGGAGGTGCTGGAGACCACCGCTGTTACGGTCCGGTGCCGGGTGCTCAATGGCGGCGTGATCAAAAACAACAAGGGAGTGAACATTCCCGGTGTGCGTCTTTCCATGCCGTATGTGAGCCAGCGGGATCGGGAAGACATCCTCTTCGGGATCCGGGAGGGCTTCGATTATATTGCCGCCAGCTTTGTCCGTACCGCCGCGGATGTGCGGGAGCTGCGGCAGCTGCTGGATCAGAACGGTTCTCATATCCGCATCATTGCCAAAATCGAAAACCGGGAGGGCGTCAGCAATCTTCCGGATATTCTGGCGGTGGCAGACGGGATCATGGTGGCCCGCGGCGATATGGGCGTGGAGATTGACTTTACGGAGATCCCCGTCATCCAGAAGGATATGATCGCCCGATGCGTGGCCAGCGGCAAGCCGGTCATCACGGCCACGCAGATGCTGGATTCTATGATGGAAAATCCCCGTCCCACCCGGGCGGAGATCACGGATGTAGCAAATGCCATCTATGACGGAACCTCGGCGATCATGCTCTCCGGAGAAACTGCCGCGGGACAATACCCAGTGGAGGCGGTTCAGACGATGGATGCCATTGCCCGCCGGACGGAGGCGAATATCGAACGGGGCCGGCCCCTGCAGGTCTCCGGAAAAGAGCGCCTTTCCATTACCGCGGCCATGGCGCACGCCGCCTGCACAACAGCCATGGATATCGGCGCCGATGCGATTTTGACAGTCAGCCAGCGGGGCGTCACGGCGCAGATGGTCAGCCGTTTCCGGCCCCAGACGCATGTGGTGGCGCTGCTGCTGGATGAACAGGTGCGCCGTCAGATGAGCCTCTATTGGGGGGTGGAAGCAGTGATGATGCCCTATGCCAGCAACACGGATGAGCTGGTGGAGTTTGCCATTGAAGCTGCGGAAAAGGCAGGCGTTGTAAAAAGCGGGGATCTGGTGGTGGTCACCGCCGGCGTGCCGGTGGGCGTGGCCGGAACGACCAACATGATTCGGGTCCAGCAGGTAGGCGGTTCTCTGATCAACGCCACAGGCATCGGCGGCAGGAAAGTCAGCGGACGGCTGTGCATTTGCCGCACGGAGGAAGAGGTGACAGAAAAGTGCCGGCCGGGAGATGTGCTGGTGGTGCCCTATTCCACCAACGGGATGCTGGCCAGCATCCGGCAGGCAGCCGCTGTGATCACGGAAGAGAGCAGCGCCGAGTGCCACACGGCGACCATTGGCCTTGCTTTGGATAAGCCGGTCATCATAGGCGCAGTGGAGGCAACCCGCCGTCTCAAGGACGGGATGATGGTCAGCGTGGATTGCAGCCGCGGCGTCGTCCAGACCATGCCGCAGTGAATAGGAGTGAGGAAGCCCGGGCGGTATCTCCGCCCGGGCTTTTTTTGAAGCGAATGTAAAGGAACCTTGACAAAGAAGCGGAATGATGAATGGAAGGAAAAACTGCGGGACAGAGCCGGACGCTATGCGTATCTGCTGAGGCTGGCGGTCATTTCCTGTTCCATGGTTGTCTTCAGCGTTTTGGGAAACTTGGAATTGCTGGAGCACACAGAGGTGATCGTTTTGTATTTCGGCGGGTATGTGACCCTTCAAATTGCTGCCGGGATCCTGTTTTTCCGGCACTTGCTCAAAAAGTATCAATAAAAGCAGGCAGGGGAGGAAGCTGCGCCCGTTTACCCTTTGGATTGATTCAGGCTGACATGACCATTCATTTGTCAAAATGCACAGGAAACGCTCCACCTTTGAACAGGTGGAGCGTTTCAATGATCCTCTCCCGTTTAAGTTCATTGCTTCGTGAGCCAATCCTCATGTAGATTTCTTCATTAGGGGATATAAAACCGAGGCCCCCGCCGTCGGTAAATGAAAAGGAGCAAGGCGTGTTTCCACCTTGCTCCGAGCGATCAGGATATGCTGTTCAGTTTCACAAATGGGAATCAGCTTGTGGAATAATCGATAATCACTTTTTTACAGTTACCACATTTATAGGCATAAACGATTTGTGAATGGTCAGCAGCACCATTCGCAAGAGATACGCTGCCTTTGCCTAAAAATGATAATGCTGCAACAAGCTGCTTTTTGGGTGTCCAAGTGACACCATCCCGACATTGAATATATCCTGATTCCATTTCGTTGCCGCAATAAGGACATTTCATACAATCACACTCTTTTGTCACATTCCGCTTTGTCCAACTGCTTCATGATCTATGTAGCGAAAAATCAACCAAAAGTTTTAACCTTTTTATATGATACCGGATTCTCTTGTTTTTTCAATGTTTGAAAACAGGTCTATTTCATGAAATCGCTGGAGTTATAGTCCATCAACACAAAAGGGAAAAGAGAGGACAGCCGTGATTGCTTGTCCATCAGGAAAAAAGGTGGTATACTGTGACCATTCGAAAAAAAGGGGAGAGCAGCGTGAAGGCGTTTAGACAGGAATTGACAGAAAACAGCTATTTCCGGCAGGAGGAGCTGGTGTTTTGGGATTGTGATCGGGAAAAACGGATGCGGGTATCCGCGATCCTCAGCAAAATGGCGTCTTTCGCAGGATACGACTATGACGCGCGGGGACTGACCCACGAAAAGCTGTATGCCGCGCGGGAGGTGTTTTTGCTGTCCCGTGCGGCAGTCAGGATCCATGACTGCCCTTATGCGCGGGATCTGCTGGACATCACCACATGGGAAAACGGCGCCAGAGGCGCGCATATGCAGCGGGTTTTTGAAATGCGGGATCAGCAGGGCCGGCTGCGGATCTCCGCAAAAAGCGATTGGATTCTGGTAGATCCGATGACCAGAAAAATCCTGCGGCCCTCGTCCTTCACCGCCAAACCGCTTACGGTTTGCCCTGTGGAGATCGACTGTCCGGAGCCGAAGAAAGTGGCGCTGCCGAAGGAGGGAACCGGAGCACTGGGAAAGCGGACGGTGCGTTGGTCGGATCTGGATGGCAACGGACACCTGTTCAGCGGAAATTACGGCGATATTGTCTGGGATTTTCTTCCGGAGGATCTGCAGGGGAAGATTCCCAGAACCTTCTGCATCAATTATCACAAGGAAGCGGTGCTGGGGGAGGAGCTGATGCTGACCGGCTTCCGGGAAGGGGACAGCTTCCTGATGGAAGGCGATGGCCCTGCGGGAATCTGTTTTACCGCGCAATGTGATTTTTGAACCATGGCAGTCCGGTCTGTCTCTGCGCTTCCGGCTTTGCCGAAGGACCGGAAGAGCGCCGGAAAAAAAGCAGCTCCTCCACAGGAGGAGCTGCTTTTGAGACTGTCGAAAAAGTGGCTACGCCACTTTTTCGAAAAGGCTGCACCCTGCTGCGCGCATAACTTGTCTGCCTATGGCAGACAAATTCCACACTTGCAGGGCGAGAAGTATTTTCTGCCACGTGCATGCCGCGGCAGAAAATGATTTCACTTGATTCGCCGCCTGCGGGCGGCGAACTCTGAGAGGCTTTTTCGATACACAGCAAAGCAGCTCCTCCACAGGAGGAGCTGCTTTGCTGCATTTGGAAAGACGGAGTTGTATCGGTTCAGAAGCCGAAGAGCATCGAACGGTTGATATCGTGCAGACAATGGGCGCCGCACATTGCCATGGCGTCAGACAGCTCGGCTTTCAGCTTATCCACATAGACCTGCACGCCCTCTGCGCCGCCGCCATAGACCATGGTGACAAAGGGACGGGCGATCAGTACGCCGTCGGCGCCCAGAGCCAGCGCCTTGAAGACGTCCATGCCGGTGCGGATTCCGCCGTCGACCAGCACCGTCATTCTGCCGCCCACAGCGTCCACAATGGCAGGAAGCACTTCTGCGGTGGCAGGGCACTGATCCAGCACCCGACCGCCGTGGTTGCTGACCACAATGCCGCTGGCGCCGGCCTCCAACGCCTTTCTGGCGCCGCTGACGGTCATAATTCCCTTGAGGATGAAGGGCTTTCCGGCAATTTCGGCGATCTCCCGCAGCTCTTCCACGGTTTTACTGCCGGCAGGAGGGGTCAGATTTTTCAGGAAGGGCAGACCGGCGGCGTCAATATCCATTGCGATGGCAAAAGGATCGGCAGCATTGACCAGCGCCATCTTTTCCTGAATGGTCTCCATGTTCCAGGGCTTGATGGTGGGAACGCCCAGACCGCCGGATTTTTTCAGGGCTTCGGCGGCAGCCTCCACCACGGCGGGGTTTGTGCCGTCCCCTGTGAAGGCGGCGATACCGGCGGATGCACAGGCGGAGACGAGAATGTCGTTGTATTCCAGATCGGTGTATTTGTCACCGTAGTGCAGCTGCATAGCGCCCACGGGGGCGGCAAATACCGGCAGCACAAAGTCCCGACCGAACAGATGCGCAGAAGTATCCACGGGCTTGTTTTCGCAGATGGTATCCATGTTGACGCACAGCTCCTGCCACTTCTGATAATTGCGGATGGCGCCTGTGCCGATCCCCTTGGCGCCGGGGCCGGGCATGGTGTTTTTGCAGGCTGCGCCGTTGCAGACCGGGCAGGCTTTACAATGAGGACCGGAGCAGGTCCGGGCATTTGCCAGAATTTCCTGATAGGTCATGTGTACAGTTCCTCCAGCATGTTAAATTTTGTTGAAAACCAGTTTTATTGTACGCCCATCCGCGCAAAAAGGCAACGGCAGACAGGGACTTTTTTCCACAAACATCCGAGCATCTGTTGAAAACAAGGCCTGTTTGGGCGGTCTCTGATGACAGAAGCGGAGAGATATGGTATGATGAAAAAAACAGAAGGGGGAAAGCGTCTATGAATCTTACGTGGCTGGGACATTCGTGTTTTTTGCTGGAGGAAGATGGATTTCGCGTTGTGATCGATCCCTATACCGGCGTACCGGGATATCCGCCGCTGTCTGTCGGTGCCCATGCGGTCTATTGCAGCCATCACCATTTTGACCATGATGCGGCGGACTGCGTGACGCTGCTCCCGAAACGGGAGGGGCCGTTTGAAATCCGCACCGTGGAGACCTTCCACGATGAGCAGGGCGGCGCTCTGCGGGGAAAGAATACCGTGCAGATCGTTTCAGCCAATGGCGTCTCAGTGGCGCATCTGGGCGATCTTGGACACCTGCTGACGCGGGCGCAGCTGGAGGAGATCGGTCAGGTAGACGCGGTGCTGGTGCCGGTAGGCGGTGTTTATACCGTGGACGCCGCCGGAGCCAAGGCGGTATGCGATGCGCTGAAAGCGCGGTGCGTGGTACCCATGCACTACCGCCACGCCCCTTATGGGCTGGAGAACGTAGCGGAAGTGGAGACATTCATCAATCTGTGGCCTGTTTCGGAGCTTCACCGGATGGAGGGGCCATCTTTTCAGATCACGGCAGAGACGCGAGGAGTGCTGCTCCCGACATACAAGTGAAAAAACGCTGGACCCGCGGTATCAGAACGGGCCCGGCGTTTTTTATTGCTTTTGAAATACATGGATGCGGAAAGCGATGCGGCAATCCAGAGCATCCAACGATGCCAGACGGTCTGCTCCGGCCTTTGGCGTTTTCCAATAATAAGGAGTCATTTGGAACAAGGCGTGGAGATCAGACTGGCTGTCCAGATGGATGCGTGCATCGACCGGAAGAATGTGGAGATAGGAAAAGCCCGGATAGGGGGTCTCCTTTTCTTCGTTGGGATAGGGATGGTCATAAAGAACTTCCTTCAATTCCCAAAGATGGTCGGCTGCCGGCACCACGTAGAGGAAGAAGCCGCCGGGCTTGAGGACCCGGTGAAATTCCTCCAGAGCCAGAGGGGAAAAGCAGTTCAGCAGCAGGTCTGCCGTCTCGTCCGCCACGGGCAGATGGTAGGAGGAAGCCACTGCAAACTCCACGTCCTTTTCCCGTCTGGCGGCATAGCGCAGGCTGAATTTGGAAATATCGGTGCCTGCCATGCGGGGGGATCTTCCTGCGGACAGCAGCGACTGATAAATTCCGGCGGTATACCAGCCCTCGCCGCAGCCGGTGTCCAGAATGACCGGAGCATCTCCGGTAAGCTCTGAAATTTCGCTGCAAATTGTTTTCAACAGGGGGGCGTAATACCCTTTGGATAGAAACTCCCGCCGTGCTGCCGCCATGCCGCGGTCATCACCGGGGGCGGAGGAGTGCTTCTGATTGGGAGGGAGCAGGTAGGTGTACCCCTCCTTGGCGATGTCATAGCTGTGTCCGGACGGGCAGCGGTAGGCATGAGCCTCCCGCTGCAGGGGACTTCCGCAGACAGGGCAGCGAAAAAGACTCATGTATCATACCCCCTTGTCACATCATGGATCCATTTGCGGCTCCGGATCCGCCACGCACACAGCGGGGATTTCACGATGCACTCCACTTGAATCGCCAAAGCAATGGGCCAGCATCCCGTTTTTAGGACCAGCGCACAAAAGGCCGTTAAGGGCAGACAGAGGAGCCACTGGGGCGCGAGATCCAGCGTGGTGGAAAAGGCAACATCCCCGCCGGAACGAAGAACACCGGTAACGGCGGAAATGGAGTAGGCATGGAGCGGAATTCCTGCAAAAGATGTTATGGCAAGAGCGGTGGCAATCGCGGCGGACTCACCGAAAAGCTTGAACATCGGGAAAATGACAGGAACAAACAGGACGGGGACGAGGATCAAGGCGACCAGCCCCACGCCGCCGCCAACCAGAGCCGCAAACCACAGCAGGGTCTGACTCAAGCGCATAACTTGATCGTGACTCTGCCCTTCTCCGATGGATTTTCCAACCAGAACGGCAGTGGCAGCACCCAGACCAAAGCAAATGACCAGAAAGAGACGGCTCAGATTGCCCATGACAGCGTTGGCAGCCAGCATTTCAACCGAGTTGTCGGTATATCCCAGAATCACGGTCAACAGGGAATTTCCCAACCCCCACGCGGCTTCATTGAGGACGACGGGGGAAGCATACGCGATGAAGCGGCGAACCATGTCATGACCGGGACGGAAGAAGCAGTTCAGATCCAGCGGAATCGTTTTGCTGCGCAGGGCGCAGACCACACAGATCAGGAACTCAGACATTCGGGCGAGAAGGGTCGCCAAGGCAGCGCCGGCCACGCCCAGAGCGGGGAAACCACCGTGACCGAAAATCAACAGATAATTCAGTCCGGTATTCAGCAGCGTGGAAAATCCGAACAGCTTCATGCCGAAGCTGGAATTTTCCACACTGCGCTGCGCGCTGGCGTATATGGATGAGAGCATATTGAACACATAGGAAAAACCGATGAGCTGCAAGTAGGGGGCTCCCAGCAAAGAGAGATCGTGGCGGTTGGAAAGCAGATCCATCACCTGAACGGGGAAAAGGGCAAACAGAATCGCCAGCACGAGCGTAATGCCGGTGCCCAGCAGCGAGGCGACACCAAGCGCGCGGCTGATGCTGCGGGTATCGCCTTTTCCCCAGTATTGGCTGACCAGAATTCCCAGACCGCTTTGCACGCCAAAAACAATGCTGATTAAAAGGAACACCGGAACATTGGCTGTGGTAACGGCAGCCATTTCTTCATTGCCCAGTTGGCTTACCATGAAGGTATCAATGAGGCCAAGAGAGTATGTAATCAGATTTTGGAGGATGATGGGCAGGGATAATTTCCACAACCGCTTGTAAAAACCAGAGGGCTGGCGCAGAGATTTGAACATGATATCGTCCTTTTTACATGATATATAAAACAAAATGCATTGCAGTTCATAGAATGCCGGATTTACAGCATGGGCATACGGCAGTCGTGGTGCGCACGAAGGGCGCTGGCACAGGCTTCAATATCAGCCTCCGTGGTCTCCGGACCGAAGCTGAGCCGGATAACGCCGCCGGCAGTTCGCTTGGGCAGGTTGAGGGCGGCGACGACATGGCTGGGCTTTCCCTGATGGCAGGCGGAACCGGCAGAGACGAAAATGCCCTGCTGACTGAGATCATTGACAATGTTCTGGCTGGGCCAGCCTGCCAGCGATATTGCCAGAATATGCGGTGCAGCGCCGTCGGAGATCACAGTGAGGTCCGGAATGGCGGAAAGCCGCTCCGCGGCGTACTGCTTGATCGCTGCCATCCGGCGCAGCTTGTCCTCCAGACCGTCCCTGCGCAACTCCACGGCTTTGGCAAAGCCTGCGATTTGAGCAGTGGCCTCCGTGCCGGAGCGCAGACCGCCTTCCTGCCCGCCGCCTGCCAGCAGCGGCTTGGGATTGCGGACCCGGGGGCCGATGTAAAGCGCCCCGACTCCCTTGGGGCCGCCGACCTTGTGGCCGGAAATGGTAATGAAGTCGGCGCCCAGCGCTTTGGCGGAGCAGGGAACCTTCAAAAAGCCCTGCACAGCGTCTGTGTGCAGCAGGGTTTTTGGATTTTTCAAGGGAAGACCGGCGGCGATCTCCGCAAGGGGATAAAGATTCCCCAGCTCATTGTTCACCAGCATGACGCTCACCAGTGCCGTATCCGGACGGACAGCGTCCAGAATTTGCCCGGCGGTGATGTTTCCCCGCTTGTCAGGAAGGACACGGGTCACTTCGTAGCCTTGCAGTTCCAGCCATTTGCAGCACTCCAGCACCGCGCTGTGCTCCACAGCGGTCGTGACGATGTGGCGGCCCACACGGCGGTTTTGCCAGCAGGCGGCTTGAATAGCCCAGTTGTCGCCTTCGGTTCCGCAGGCGGTAAAATACAGCCGGCTGGCGTCACAGTCCAGTGCTCCTGCCACCATTTCACGCCAGAGGGCGACCTGCTTTTTCATGTCCAGTCCCAATGAATATTGAGAGCTTGGATTGCCGAATTGTTCGGTTAAGACGGTGTACATCGCATCTGCCACCGCCCGGGGAATGGGGGTGGTAGCGGCATGGTCCAGATAAATCATAGGGAGGACTCCTTTTGTTGGGACTTGCCCGAAAGAAAAATAAAAGGTATACTATGCTCAGTAAAACCGGAACCTGCATTGGGTTTTTCCGGATTTGCATAACTTCTTCATTATATAGAGAATTTTTAGAAAAGGCAAGGAGAATCCCATGAAAGTTGCCATTTACACCCTTGGATGCAAGGTCAACCAGTATGAGACACAGGCCATGGAACAGCTGCTGCGGGAAAGAGGACATGAGGTGGTGGAATTTACCGCCGAAGCGGATGCCTATGTGGTCAACAGCTGCTCTGTTACGGCGGTCAGCGACCAGAAATCCCGTCAGATGCTTCACCGGATCCGGCGGGAGCATCCAGCGGCAGTGGCGGCACTGTGCGGCTGCTATCCGCAAACGCATGCGGAGGATGTGCGGAAGCTGGATGTGGACCTGATTGCCGGCACCGGTGACCGGATGGGATTTCTTGCGCTGCTGGAGCAGGCTGTGGAGGAAAAGCAGCCGCTGGAGGCCATTGACAAGGCCTTTGAGCGCAGGACCTTTGAAGAACTGCCTGCCGGTGGACTGACAGAGCGGACCCGCGCGATGCTGAAGGTGGAGGATGGATGCGTCAATTTCTGCACCTACTGCATCATTCCCTATGCCCGTGGACCGGTCCGGTCACTGCCGCTGGAAAAGGCAGCCCGTCAGGCAGCGGGGCTGATGGCGGAGGGATATCGGGAAATCGTAGTGACCGGCATTGAGATCTCCTCCTGGGGCAAAGACCTGAAAAACGGGCAGGACCTTACGGATTTGCTGGAGGGGATCTGCAAAGCCGCGCCGGGGGTCCGCATCCGTCTGGGCAGTCTGGAGCCGCGCACCATTACAGAGGACTTCTGCCGCCGGACAGCGGAACTGCCGGACCTGTGCCCCCAGTTCCACCTCTCCATGCAAAGCGGCTGTGACGCGACCTTGAAGCGAATGAACCGGAAGTACGATACAAAGAGATTTGCACAATCTATTGAGCTTTTAAACCAATATTTTGAACATCCGGCCATTACGACCGATATGATCGTGGGATTTCCGGAGGAGACGGAGGAGGAATTTTCCGCATCGCTGGACTTTATCCGGACCTGCGGATTTGCCCAGATGCACATTTTCCCCTACTCCATCCGTCCGGAAACGCCTGCCGCGGAAATGCAGCAGGTCCCAAAGTCTGTCAAGGAGGAACGGGCACGGCGGGCAGCCGCCGTGGCGGCTGAAATGCGGAGGGCCTACTTGGAAGGCTGTGTCGGCAAGCGGTATCCGGTTTTGTTTGAGCAGCCCAAGGGGGGCCGGTTTTCCGGTCATGCGCCCAACTACATGGAGGTTCTGGTAGAGGGAACGGGGCTGCATAATACGGTGAAGCCCGTTCGGATCACCGGTATCGAGGGAGAATCACTGACGGGCGTCATTGAGGAGGTGTGAGAGATGAAAAGTCACTTTTTCGCATATATCTCCCGGATGCGGTTCATTGGACGCTGGGCGCTGATGCGGAATACCGCACCGGAAAATGTACAGGAGCACAGCCATCAGGTTGCGGTACTGGCGCATGCGCTGGCGGTCATCCGGCGGGAGCGGTTCGGCGGGACAGCAGACCCGGGGCAGGTGGCTGTCGCGGCGCTGTATCACGATGCGTCGGAAATTTTAACGGGAGATCTGCCCACGCCGATCAAGTATGACAATCCGGCCATTCGAGCCGCCTATCAGGATGTGGAGAGCGTTGCAGAGCAAAAGCTGCTGCATATGCTGCCGGAGGAATTGCAGGAGGTGTATGCGCCGATCCTGTCGCCTGTGGATCCGGAGATCGTACAGCTGGTGAAAGCGGCGGATAAGCTGTCTGCGTATCTGAAATGCGTGGAGGAACTGAAAGCCGGAAATAAAGAGTTTCGGGAGGCTGCGCTTCAGACACGAAAGGCGCTGGAGGAATACGGGCTGCCGGAGGCAGAATACTTTCTGGAGACCTTTTCAGAGAGCTTTGGCCTGACGCTGGATGAATTGAAATGAGAGGCCGGCTGTGGAAAGCAGCGGCGGCTTTGACAGCGCTGCTGCGGCAGGGGCATGGTTTGACTGCCGTCGCAGCCTGCCTGCGGCGCAGGAGGGGATTGCTGACGGTTTCCGTATGTGCCGCTGGCGTTTTTGAAACGGAATTGATAAAAAGCGGGGTGCAGTTCACATCGGTGACCCATTTCTGGTTTGGCTTTTCAGCATAGAATTCACGGTTCAATAAATTAGGAGCAATTTTACCAACTTCTCCTCTGTACGAGCGATACCTCTTGATTCTGACACGGCAAACTAAGCCCAGTTCTCTCATAAGCCGCTGGACAGTCTTGTGATTGCAAGAGAATCCTCGGTTATGTAA
>JAPFEH010000035.1 GCA_026169195.1 Dysosmobacter sp.
AGAGAAAAGCATGGCAGTTTGCCGTGTTTTTCTCTGCTTTGACCAGTAACAAGGTGTTTCGCACCGGAAAGGAGAAGCCATGAATATTCGCAAAGAAATCGACTACAGCACCATGCACGCCGCATTAGATCTGGCAGTCAGCATGAAACTGCCGCAGATGGAACTGTACTGCGAGATCGGCAAGGCTATTTGCGCCCGTACCGAAAAAGGTGCGGCGGTGGCGGCTGCAAGTTACCTGAGTAAACAGTACCCCGACATGACTGGCTTCTCTCCACGCAATGTGCGCCGGATGCGGGACTTCTATCGTCTGTACAGTGATATGCCCGAACTGCTGGCCAAAGTCCTGCGGCTGAATTGGACTCAGAATGTAGTCATCATGGAAGCAGAACTGCCCGCTGAAGCAAGAGCGTGGTATATCGATGAGGCCCTCCGGTGCGATCCCACCAAAGCAGAACTGCTGGAACTCCTGTCTTCTGAGGCTCATCCGCAAATCTCTCTCGACCAAACTGAAAAATACTGGTATAATGCAGACAATGATAAAGTTTTGGAGTTTGATCAGCATGAAAAAGATACTTTTTGTGTGTCACGGCAATATCCTAAGAAGCCCCGAAAAAGCCTATTATATCAATGGTTTTCATCGCTCGAATGGCGCTTACTACACCACAATTACACCATTTGCGAAAGAGCTTTGATGTGACACTTTTTATAGAATCAAAATAAAAAGGGCAGGGTATTCTCTTTGCTGAGACATACTCTGCCCATATTTGTTTTATATAGCAGGTCGAACTCCTTGCAGGAAAGTGATGTGATAATAGCTGTCGGTTAAGTTTGTAAAATTCCAATTCTGTTCTGCAAAGTCTTTCATACCTCTATGACAAGTTTCATCCCACGCATAGACCTCAACATTCCAGCCAACATTGTGGAGCTTCTTCAAATCTGCGAAGAAGCCTTCATCTTTGTATATTCCTGCGCCATCACCTGACAGAAGTGCAATAGTACCCTTTTCAGAAAGGTAGCCGAGCCGCAGAAGGTGATTTTGAAGCAAATAATCAGTAGTGTTGTTCTCACCTCCAGCAGTTGAACGCGGAATTGTTTCGGGTTTTATCCCAACACTGCGAAGATATGCCCAAATACTATCCGATTCCGGTGGCGTGCTACCAACAAAGTATACTTGCCCAATTTCACGATTCCCAGCAACAAGGTTAAGCAAGTTTAAAAAATGAGTTCGATATAACTCTTTTTGCTGTCCAGGTTCTTTAATTGGAAACACTTGATTAAGACCGCCATAATGAATATTTGAGTTATCCCAGATAATGTACACTTTCGCCATAATTATTTTGCCTCCTCCTTAATTTAGTATGCTGTGATTCAACCTATTGAAATTATATCACAAGTTTTTGGAAATGTCTCTATCTGTTGGAATAAACTAAAGTTGCACAGTCATAGTGACTATTTACGTTTCCGTTTACCTTTCCCGTGCGGTAACTGCGCTCTTGCTTTTCCACGCTGACTGATAGGATTTTTCATATACTTGGACTTTTTTAGAATCCCAATCAGCGAAACAAATTCTTCCTTCGTGAGGGCGTCATAGTCAAGGCCGATGGTCGCAAGGTATGCACGGATTTTCTTTTCCTCGGAGCTTCCCTCAAAGTTCATTGCCTCCCGTAACTGGTTCTGCATATTTTCTGCAAAGGAGACTTCATCCGCCGTCATGGTATCGGGGCGGTGTTCACTCCGAATGTCACGGAGAATACCTTTCAGGTCATCCGCAATCAGGCTTCCGAAATATTCATCTTCCCGAATCTGTGCCACTTCCAACGTCCGCAGATGCAGGTCATTTTCTTCGCCGCCATTTTTCATCAATGCCATCTGCCGGACGGCTTCCAGCACGGCATTCATATCGTTGACCCGCATATCTGCGATCCGGTCAACGTAAATCTCAGCATCCAGCATAAAGCGCTGGAAATCTTTATGGCAGATCAGCTCCGACAGCAGCCGGTGGTTGAACTTGCCCGTTCTCAATACTTCGATTGCATCATCACCCAAATGCAGAGCGTCCAGCTCTGTGTTTGGGTGATTTTTTTGTTCTGTCAGCCCCAGCAGGTAATCGGTGGACACGCCGTAGAACTTTGTCAGTGCCACCATGCTGAACGGACTGATGTCTTTGAAATCGTCGGCTTCGTATTTTCCCAGCGCGGATTTTGAGATGCCTGTTTCCGCAGATAGCTGTTCCAGCGTCAGACCGCGCTCCACGCGCAGGTCTTTGAGCCGTTCCTGAATGGTGAGTTTTGGCTGCATAGTGGTGTCCTCCCTTCAAATTTCTGCCCTTTTCCGGTCTTGTCCATAAGCGTGGAAATCTGCGTTTTTCGGCGCGTTTTCCGACCTCTTGGATATACGGGAGAGGGCCATATTTTTCGCTAAAATGGTCTTGCAATCGCACCTGAACCTTGAAAATTGCATGACCGTCCGAACGGGATATGTTCTCTGGCGAAGTGCCGCATCCAGCGCACCAAGGAGAACAAAACGCCGGGAGCGATCCTCCGGGCAGGAACGACGTTCGGAAAGAGCGGCAAAATCGGATGTAAAAATCAAAGCAAGTGAAAACGGCAAAATGGTTTTCTGCTCTGTGCGGTTATCTGCATGGAACAGAGCGCTATCCGGCAGCGAACGGCGTTTGCTGTCTGGTTTGACATTTCGCCGCTTCACGCAAAGACACATTAGACGGCAAAAGCTGCGGGTGTTGCCCGTGACCAACGCATCATCGGCGGCATTTCCGGCGAAAAGCCGTGTATTAAAAACCAGCGCCCTATGGCGAACAGGTGTCACGATTTGACAAACCCATTTTACCATAGAGCGCAACGAAAAAACAGGAGAAAAGTTTGAATATGAGAAAATCTGAAACTTATCGCAACGAGATCAAGTCCTACATTGTCCGCACTGGCATGACCATGACAGAGGTGGTGGACTATCTCTCCGATGAATACGGATGGAGTCGCAGCGTCCCCAACCTCTCCGGTAAGCTCAAGCGCGGCTCGCTCCGCTATGGCGAGGCGGTAGAGTTGGCGGACGCGCTGGGATATGACATTGTGTGGCAGAAGCGGAAGGATGTGAAGTAATATCAAATCTACGGCTTACGGATACATCCGCGTTTCTACCAAAGAACAAAATGAGAATCGTCAGGTGCTTGCCCTGCGGGAAGTTGGGGGTAGTGAAAAGAATGTTTACATGGACAAGCAGTCTGGCAAGGATTTCAACCGCCCGCAATATAAGAAGCTGCTGCGGAAGATGAAAAAAGACGATCTGCTCTATATCAAGAGCATCGACCGTCTGGGACGCAACTACGCGGAAATTTTGGAGCAATGGCGGATGCTCACAAAAGATAAGGGCATCGACATTGTGGTGCTGGATATGCCGCTGCTGGATACCCGGCGCGGCAAGGATTTGATGGGAACCTTCCTCAGCGACATTGTGCTGCAGGTTCTTTCGTTTGTTGCCGAGAACGAGCGCACCAATATTCGTCAGCGTCAGGCAGAGGGCATTGCAGCAGCGAAAGCAAAGGGAATCCGCTTCGGGCGGGTTCCCAAACCGCTACCGGAGAACTTCCACGCTACCTATCAGCGATGGAAAAGCGGTGAAATCACGGGGACAGCGGCAGCAAAAGCGTGTGGGATGCCACTGTCCACGTTTCGCTACCGGGCGGAGATTTACGAAAAAGCCAAATTATCGTAACAGATGTGTTTTTACAGAAATGTGTACCTTCCTGTAAAAACACAATTTTTATATGCAAATCAATTATACCACGATTTTGAAGGGATTGCCACCGAAGAATTGCGAAAAGCATCGCATTTTAGCAAACACTCCAACCGCAAAAATTGCTTAGCAGGAAGGTACACCTTTTCGCCAAGCGATTGTGCCTCCTGCCAGACAGAGGGGGCGATGGGGTGCCGGAAAAACAGGTCAAATCCAAACAGCGGGTAGCTGACCACGGCGAGGTTTTCACCAATGAGCGGGAAGTAAAAGCGATGTGCGACCTCGTAAAACATGAAACGGAGCGCATAGACTCCCGTTTTCTCGAACCGGCTTGCGGCGAAGGGGCGTTCCTCACGGAAATCCTGCGCCGCAAGCTGGCGGTAGTCAAGAGCAAGTACGGCAAAAGCCCATTTGACTATGAACGCTACGCCGTGCTTGCCATCACCAGCATCTACGGCGTGGATATTTTAGAGGACAACACCGAGATTTGCCGCCAAAAGCTCTTTGAAATCTGGAATAAGGAATACACAACAAACGCCAAAGCGCAAGCCAATGACCAATGCCGGGAGACGGTCAAATTCATCCTGCGCAAAAACATTCTCTGCGGTGATGCACTCACCATGCAGCAGGCAGACGGCAGTCCCATCATTTTTGCCGAGTGGAATCTGGTCACGGGCAACCAAATCAAACGCCGCGACTACGCGTTGGACGAGCTTCTCAGCGGACATGAGGAACAGATGAATATTTTCCAGATCGGCTGGGAGTACGACGAGGAAGTACAGGCGTTTATCCCTGCCCCGGTGCGGGAGTATCCGCTGACAGATTACAGGAGGTTGGCACAGCATGAGTAACGATTTATATATTTCTGCATACAATCCGGACGTGCTGTCCTGCATTGCCAACCTCTCCAATGATGAGGTGTTTACGCCCCCGGAAGTGGCAAATGCAATGCTAGACCTTTTGCCCAAAGAGCTTTTCTGCGATCCGAATACCACGTTCCTTGATCCCGCCTGCAAATCCGGTGTGTTCCTGCGGGAGATTGCCAAGCGATTGTTGGCGGGGCTGGAACCGGTGATTCCTGATTTGCAGGAGCGAATCGACCATATTTTCCACCAGCAGCTTTTCGGTATCGCCATTACAGAGCTGACCAGTCTGCTGGCGCGCCGGAGCGTTTACTGCTCCAAGTACCCCAACAGCATCTATTCTGTTTCGCACTTTGACAACGTACAGGGCAACATCCGTTACAAGAATATCCGGCACCGCTGGAAGGACGGAAAATGTGTATTCTGCGGCGCATCCGAAAAAGAGTACGGCGCAGAAAAGCGTGGAGAGGATTTAGAGTCCCACGCCTACGAACTGATCCATACCACCAAGCCGGAGGATATTTTCAAGATGAAGTTTGATGTAATTATCGGGAATCCGCCCTATCAGATGAGTGATGGAGGCGCGAAAGCCAGTGCCAAACCAATATACCATCTCTTTGTGCAACAGGCTAAGAAGTTAAACCCTCGATATATGACGATGATTATTCCGTCTCGCTGGTTTGCGGGTGGCAAAGGGTTAGATGAGTTTCGCTCCTCCATGCTGAATGATAATCGGACGCGGGTTCTTGTAGATTATACGGATTCAAAGGTCTGCTTTCCCGGTGTAGATATTGCCGGTGGAATTTGCTACTTTCTTTGGGATAGAGATCATCGCGGTGAATGTACTATAAAGAATTTTGTGGGCGGTAAAGAGCAAGACTCGGTTCGACCGTTGGACGAATTTAACACATTTATCCGTTATTCTGAAGCGGTAGATATTGTGAAAAAGGTGCGTTCCTTGCAAGAAGGTACAATGGACACACAAGTTTCAAGCAGAAAGCCATTCGGTCTTAACACCACGGTTTCCTTTGATGAACAAGGTGATTTGACATTACGATCCAGCAAAGGACTTGGCAAATACAAATTGTCCAACGTTTCGGCAGGGCGCGATTTGATAGACAAGTGGAAAACAATTATCTCGTATGTTTCCTATGATCATGCGGGGCAACCTGATAAAGATGGAATGCGGAAGGTTATGTCTGTTATTGAGGTACTTCCACCGAAATCTGTTTGTACAGAAACTTACTTAGTAGCGGGGACGTTTGACGATGAAACGTCAGCTCAAAATCTAAAAAGTTATTTGTCAACAAGGTTTGTCAGGTTCCTTGTTGCCCAAATTGCAGTTTCTCAGCATATTACAAGAGGTTGCTTTGCGTTTGTTCCCGTACAGGATTTCTCTCGGTCATGGACAGATGAAGATTTATATGATAAATATAAATTGACAGAGGAAGAAATCTCCTTTATCGAATCTATGATTAAGCCGATGGAGTAATAGCATTATGAATTCAAACGACGAGTGCTTTCTCAGATATGATGAATTAAAGAGGTTGCTATATCGAGCATATACTGATTTTTTTATTGTTCAGGGAATCAACGAAAAAAGTCTGTCTATAAGGGATCGTAATAGGCAATTTACTCCCATACTTAGCCATATTTGCATTTTGGCAACACAGGATATGGCGCTTACGATATGGAAAGTCAGTATTGATAATGACGGGAAAGCAAACACATTTAAGCAGTTAAAAACATTTCTTCACCAAAAATTACATCTGAATGTGTCCGAAATCAAATTAACCTTGCCGAAAGAACTTGAAGATAGCATTGCGCAATTACGTAAAAGATTTTCGGCACATAACGATGCCGATAAAAGCAAAGTCAGTGATATTCGGGTTGAGTTGGAACCTATAGAAAATGCACTTGCAGAGCTAAGATCATTCCTCAATAAACTTTGCTGTATTATTGGTGATCAGGCAACACCGCTAACAGATGAACAAATTTGCTCATTATCTGAGCGCACTAAAACAGGTATATCAATGCTTATTCAAGGAGCTCAACTAATTGAGAATAATCGAGGGTTGTTCGTATGAACTATTCGTTTTTTCCCCAGCGCCCAGCATCTCACCCGATGATCTATGCCTATGAGGACACCAATCCGCAGTACAAAGGACTTCTGAAAGTGGGCTATACCTCGGTAGACGTAGACAAGCGTGTGGCGCAGCAGTATCCCACCAAGCGACCGGACGGAAGCGTACCCTATCGTATTGTTCTGCGAGAATCCGCCATGTACCCGGACGGCGGTTCATTCACTGATAAGGACGTTCACAAGATGCTCCGCCGCAAGCAGATTAGCGGCATGGGCGGCGAATGGTTCAAATGCACGGTGGACGATGTGCGTGCGGCAATCATCACAGTCCGCAATCATACCACTAACGATGAAAACCGAACGCAGGTATTCCGTATGCGCCCGGAGCAGGAGGATGCCGTCAATCGGACAATCGCCTATTACCGCTCTGCCTATGAAGAAGGCTCTACGCGGACACCGAAATTTCTGTGGAACGCCAAGATGCGCTTCGGCAAAACCTTTGCTTCCTATGAGCTGGCAAAGAAAATGGAGTTCACCCGTGTCCTGATCCTGACCTTCAAGCCCGCCGTACAGACTGCATGGCGAGAGGATTTGATCAGCCATGTGGATTTTGAGGGCTGGCAGTTTATCTCCCGCGATGCAAATAATCTGCAAGACACGCTGGATTTGCAGTATCAGCGTGCGGATAAGAACAAGCCCATTGTCTGCTTCGGCTCATTTCAGGATTTTCTCGGTGTGAATAAAGCGACTGGCGGCATCAAAGCCAATAACGAGTGGGTGCATACTACCAACTGGGATTTGGTGATTTTCGATGAGTACCACTTCGGCGCATGGAAGGACAGCGCGAAAAAGCTGTTTGAGCAGGATGAGGATAGCTACGACGAGGATCTAAGCAAATATGATCGCGGCAATGCCTACGATGAAACGTGGCTGCCCATTACAACGACCTATTATCTCTATCTGTCCGGCACACCGTTCCGCGCTCTGAACTCCGGCGAGTTCATCGAAGAACAGATTTACAACTGGACGTATTCCGACGAACAACGCGCCAAAGAAAACTGGGTGGGCGAAGATAATCCCTACGCGGCACTACCGCGAATGGTCATGCTGACCTATAAAATCCCGGACAGCATCCAGCAAATTGCCAAACAGGGCGAGTTTGACGAATTTGACTTGAACATTTTCTTCTCCGCCGAGGGCAAAGGCAAAGATGCGCATTTTGTCTATGAAGATTATGTGCAGAAATGGCTCGATCTAATTCGTGGTTCTTATTTGGAAACGACCGTCGATGAATTGAAGCTGGGGGCGCAAAAGCCGCCTATGCCGTTTTCGGACACACGCCTTCTGAACGTTCTGAGTCATACGCTGTGGTTCCTGCCCAATGTGGCTTCCTGCTATGCAATGGCAAATCTGCTGTCGCAAAAGCAAAACGCATTTTATCACGATTATCATGTGAATGTCTGCGCCGGTACAGAGGCAGGCATCGGCGTGAAAGCGTTGGAGCCGGTACGGAAGTCGATGGGCGATCCACTGGCTACCAAAACGATCACGCTCTCCTGCGGCAAACTGACCACCGGCGTTACCATCAAGCCGTGGACAGGCATTTTCATGCTCCGCAATCTGTCCAGTCCGGAAACCTACTTTCAGGCGGCATTCCGCGTACAAAGTCCTTGGGAGGTCACAAACGACAGCGGTAAAAAAGAGATTATTAAAAAAGAGTGTTATGTCTTTGACTTTGCGCTGGATCGTGCATTGAAGCAGATTTCCGATTATAGCTGCCGGTTGAACGTGGCGGAGAGCAACCCTGAAAAGAAAGTCGGGGAGTTCATCAATTTCCTGCCAGTGCTTGCCTATGATGGGAGCGCAATGCGGCAGGTAAATGCCGCCGAAATTCTGGACATTGCTATGGCTGGCACCTCTGCTACGCTGCTGGCGAAGCGTTGGGAATCTGCGCTACTGGTAAACGTGGATAACGAGACGCTGGCACGTCTGCTCGCCAATCAGGACGCTATGGACGCGCTGATGCGCATTGAGGGCTTCCGCAGCTTGAACACGGATATTCAGACCATTATCAACAAATCCGAATCCGTCAAAAAGGCAAAGAAAGAGGGCAAGGAGCTTTCTCAAAAGGAGAATAAAGAGCTTTCGGACGCTGAGAAGGAATACAAGTCCAAACGCAAGCTGATTCAGGAAAAGCTCATCAAATTTGCAACCCGCGTTCCGGTGTTTATGTACCTGACGGACTACCGGGAATACAGTCTGAAAGATGTTATCACGCAGCTGGAACCGGAGCTTTTTAAGAAAGTGACCGGGCTTGATGTGAAAGATTTTGAGCTGCTGGTATCTCTGAATGTATTCAATGAGGCGTTGATGAACGACGCCGTTTACAAGTTCAAACGCTATGAGGACGCAAGCCTTTCCTATACAGGCATTGATCGCCACGCCGGGGAAGGTGTCGGTCTTTACAGCACTGTGGTATCGCGTGAGGATTACGACATGATGGCGGGGCAGCTTTTGACCTCTGAGGTTGCAGCTGCTCCCCGCGAGGATGATTTGCCGGACAAGCCCTATTTCTCCGTGCCAGATGACGAGGACGAAGAAATTCCAGAAACGCCAAAGAAAAAGATTGTTTCTAGTCAAGAACCCAAGAAGCCGATTATACCAAATAGGACTACCCATGTAGCGCCTACCTATCGTCCCTCCTATGTGCCTCCCGCGCCAGTCGCTCCGAAGAAGTCGGAGCCTGTACCTGTGGATGTTTCCGACATTGCCCCCGGTGTCAGCGTAGTACATAAGGCGTTTGGAACCGGGGCCGTGGTCAACATACAGAAAGGTATGATCGTGATTTCCTTTAGCGGTGAAGAAAAGAAGTTCCAGTTCCCCGGTGCGTTCCAGCAAGGTTTCTTGCGAAAAGCGTAGGACAGCAAAAGAATCCCTTGGTAACAAGGGCGCACTTCTATACTCTCCTGACGGGAGTATGTGCGCTCTGCGAGGCAGACAGCCCGGACAGTCAAATGTCCGGGCTGTTTTGCGTCGCGTTGCTCCGTACAAGGGAGTGCCTCCCTTGCGCTGCCACAGCAGCTATCCCAGCGCACTTTGCAATGGAAACAGTCTGCTGGCGCAGTCTATTTCCACCGCAAAGCCTTAAAATTCCATATCATCACACAGACCGTCTACCGAGAACGTAGGCGGTCTTTTTGTATCTATCCATCCCATCATTTATCAATCAGGAGGTCAAGATCATGCACGAAAAAGAAATCGAAAAGCTGCAAGCCGAGAAAGAAAACATTGAGCGGCAGCTTGCGCAGAAGCAGCACAAAATTCAGCGGCTCGAAAACCGCGCCGCCTACTATGAAAAGGGTGATCGCCGCAAGCGGGCGCACCGGCTTATCACTCGCGGTGTAGCCATCGAGAGCGTTGTACCGCGGACAAAGGATTTGAGCGAAACCGAATTTTACGCTTTTGCAGAGCGGGTCTTTGCTCTGCCGGACACGCAAAGGCTGCTTATGGAAGTCACCGGCAATCACGCAGGAGGTGACTGAGTATCGCGTTATTTCATTTTCATGTAGCGCAGATCAAGCGCAGCGCGGGGCAGTCCGCCGTGGCTGCTGCCGCCTATCGCGCCGGGGAGAAGCTGCACAGTGCGTATTACGGTGAGGACAGCGACTACACCCGCAAGGGCGGCGTGACCTGTTCTGAAATCCTACTCCCGTCACACGCGCCGCCTGAGTATGCAGACCGCGAAACGCTCTGGAACGCCGTGGAGAAAGCCGAGCGCGGGAAGAAAACGCAGCTTGCATATAGCTTTGACATTGCCTTGCAGAACGAGTTTTCCATGCAGGAGAACATCGACCTTGCAAGGCAATTTTTGTCGGACAATTTTGTGAGCCGCGGCATGGTAGTGGACTTTGCTGTTCACTCGCCCGACAAAGAGGACGGCGGCATTTCCAACCCGCATTTTCACGTCATGTGTCCGATTCGTCCCATTGAGCCAGACGGAAGGTGGGGCAATAAGCAGCGGCGGGATTATGTGCTGGACGAACACGGCGAGCGTGTTCTGGACGAGGCAGGCAATTATGTGTTCAACGCTGTTCCCACGACGGACTGGGGCAAGCCCGAAACGCTGGAAGCATGGCGGCAGGCATGGGCTGACCTTTGCAACGCCAAGTTTGCTGAAAAAGGCTTGGACTGCCGCATCGACCACCGCAGCTTTGCCCGTCAGGGCGTGGAGCAGATTCCCACCCAGCACGAAGGTCCCACCGTCCGGGCAATGGAGGCAAAGGGCATCCGCACCGACAAGGGCGATCTCAACCGCTTCATCCGGAAAACCAATGCGCTGCTGCGGGAAGCCAAAGAAAAAATCGCCGTGCTGATCGGCTGGCTGAAGGACGTAAAAGCCGAGCTTGCCAAGCCACAGCCGCCTACGCTCAACGATCTGCTGGCGCTGCATTGCAGCAACCGCAACAGGGGTGCGTACAGCAACAAAGCAAAGAACGCCAATTTGCAGCGTTACGCCGAGGCGTTCAGCTTTCTGCAATCTAAAAAACTTTATACCGTGGACGATCTGGAAACTACGCTTCACGCCATGCAGGACAAAATCGACACATTGAAAAATTCTGCGTCTGCAAAGCAAGTCCGCATCAAAGAATTAGACGGGCTGCTGCGTATGGTGGACTACTACAAGTCTGGCAAGCCCGCTGCGGACAAGCTGAAATCCATCCGATTTGAGAAATCCAGGCAGAAATACAAATCCGAACACGATAACGAGTTGCGGACGTTCTACATGGCAGAGCGCAAGCTGAAACCGCACTTCAAGGACGGCAAGGTGCCCATCGCCGCATGGCGCAAAGAAGGGGCGCAGTTGGAGCAGGAATACAGGGACATTCAGACGGAACTTTCGCCGCTCCATGCCGACGCGGAAAAGCTCTGGGCAATTCACTACAACATCTACGAGGTGCAGCATGAGCAGGAGCGTCAAAACACCGCGACACGGCAGAAAAAGCAGGAAATAGAACGCTAAGGAGGGCATTGCCTATTGAGTATCTTTGAAGCCGTCAAGCAGTCTGTGACCACCCGGCAGGCTGCGGAGCGATACGGCATTCGGGTGGAGCGGAACGGAATGTGCCGCTGCCCGTTCCACGATGACAGTACACCCAGCATGAAGCTGGATCGCCGGTATTACTGCTTCGGCTGCGGTACCACCGGGGACGTGATTGACTTCGTTTCCCGGCTTCGCGGAATCGGCAGCAAGGAAGCTGCAATTCTGCTGGCACAGGATTTTGCTATTCCGTATGAGAATGGCGCGTGCAAGACGAGCAAGCCGCGACAACAAAATACCGGCGAACAGAATTATCAGCACATGGAACGATACTGCTTCCGTGTGCTGTTGGACTATTACCGGCTGTTATGCCGCTGGAAGGAGGATTATGCCCCGCAGACGCCGGAGGACGGCTATCATCCGCACTTTGTAGAAGCATTACAGAAGCTCTCGTTGATTGCATATCTGCTGGACGAGCTGTTGGGCGGGGATATGCAGGCGCGGGCATCCGTTGTAATCGAATATGGAGAGGAAGTGAGGAACATTGAGCAGCGAATGGCAGAGCTTGCCGCCGCAGATGAGGCAGCAGCTCAAAATTCAGGCGGGCAGTATAGCACCGCCGATGAGCGTTGAAGAAGTAAAAGCCATGCTGGACACCACGGAAAAAGGTGGTGTCCGCAACAGTATCAAGAATTGCCTGACAGTGTTTCAGCACGATCCGCTGCTCTCCGGCGCGATTGCCTACAATCTGTTGACCGACCGCACCGACATTGTCAAGCCCATCGGCTATGACCGAAGCCCCAGCGCCTCCATGACCGACACGGACATGAAGTATATCCGGCTGTATCTGGAAGAGAATTACGACCTGACAAGTGAGAAGAAAATCATAGATGCCGCCGATCTCGCCGCTCACCAGAACAGCTATCACCCTGTCAGGGACTTTCTGAACAGCCTCACATGGGACGGCACGGAGCGCATTCGCTATTGCCTTCATCATTTCCTCGGCGCGGAAGCAGACGAGTACACTTTTCAGGCGCTGCGGCTGTTCCTGCTGGGTGCGATTCATCGGGCATTTCATCCCGGCTGCAAATTTGAGGTTATGCTCTGTCTGGTGGGCGGTCAGGGCGCAGGAAAGTCCACCTTCTTTCGCCTACTGGCAGGCAAGGATGAGTGGTTTTCCGACGATCTGCGGAAGCTGGACGATGAAAATGTATACCGCAAGCTGCAAGGGCACTGGATCATCGAGATGTCTGAAATGATCGCCACCGCCAATGCCAAGAGTATTGAGGAAATCAAGTCGTTTCTGAGCCGCCAGAAGGAAGTCTATAAAATTCCGTATGAAACCCATCCGGCAGACCGGCTACGGCAATGCGTGTTCGGCGGTACATCCAACGCAATGGACTTCCTGCCTCTCGACCGTTCCGGCAATCGTCGCTTTTTGCCGGTACAGGTCTGCCCGGAGCAGGCGGAGGTTCACATTTTGGAGGATGAAGCCGCATCCAGAGCCTATTTGCAGCAGGTATGGGCGGAGGCAATGACCATCTATCGGGCAGGCGGCTGGAAGCTGACATTCAGCCCGGAAATGGTGTGCTATCTCAAGGAGCATCAGAAGGACTTCATGCCGGAGGACACGAAGGCAGGCATGATTCAGGCGTTTCTGGACAGCTACACGGGCGATACCGTCTGTTCCAAGCAGCTTTACAAGGAGGCGCTGAACCATGCTTTTGACGAGCCGAAGCAATGGGAGATCCGCGAGATCAATGAGATCATGAACCAGTGTGTGACCGGCTGGACGTATTTCTCCAATCCCCGCAGCTTTGCCAGATACGGCAGGCAAAAGGGCTGGGAGCGCGAAAGAGCTGCAACCGACAGCGGCAACCATGCCGCAGAAATCCCGGACGGCTTTGTGGAGATCACGGAGCAAATTGAGATGCCGTTCTGAAAAGTACGGCTGGTTGCAAAGCCTGTTGTTGCCTCGTTGCCGGGCTGGTTGCCGGGAGAATCCCTGTTTTGTCAGGCCTTTTCTATCTTTGACAACCAAAACAACAGAAAAATAGAAGAAAAGGAAAATCGTAAATCAACCGTCAGATCGGGGATGTTTCTAGGTTTTTGGAAGTCCGTTGCCGGACTTCGTTGCCGCCTTGCCCTGTCTGGCTATTTTTGTGTGGAGGACAAACTGCCTATGAAGGAAATCCCGATTTGGGAAAAGAGCAATCTGAGCTTGGAGGAAGCCGCGGCTTACTCCGGCATTGGTATTAACAAACTGCGCGAGATCACCAACGAGGACCGGTGCAAATTCGTCCTCTGGGTGGGAAACAAGCGCTTGATTAAACGCCGCCTGTTCGATCAGTTCATCGAGCAGGCGTATTCTATTTGAAATTTGTGGTGTAAATCGGAGCCTTGATATGATACAATAAGTGTGTCATATCAAGGCTCTTTCCATCACGGAAAGGAGTTTGACAATGTCCGAAAAGAGAAAAGACAACAAGGGACGCATCCTGCGGACAGGAGAGAGCCAGAGAAAAGACCTGATTTATCAATATCGGTATACAGACATTCGCGGCAAGCGGCAGACGGTGTATTCCTCCGATCTGAAAGACCTGCGGGAAAAAGAAAAGGAAATCCAGAAGCAGCTTGATGATGGCATTGATTATGCCGCAGGCAAAATTACCGTCATTCAACTGCTGGAACGCTATATCAGCATCAAGCAGGGCGTGCGCTACAATACCAAGGTTGGCTATAACTTCGTGCTGAATCTGGTGAAGAAAGAAGATTTTGGCTACCGTTCCATCCGAGACATCAAGGTTTCGGACGCGCAGAAATGGATCATGAAGCTGCATGAGGATGGCAAGGGATACAGTACCCTTACCAGCGTACGGGGCGTTGTCAAACCGGCTTTCCAGATGGCGTACAACGAGGATGTGATCCGTCGGAATCCCTTTGACTTCAAGCTAATCGATGTGGTTTCCAATGACTCGCAGAAGCGCATTGCCATGACGGAGGAACAGCAGAAGCTTTGGATGGATTTCATCCGAACGGACAAGACCTACTGCAAGTATTATGACGAGTTTGTGGTGCTGCTGGGAACCGGAATGCGCGTCAGCGAGTTCTGCGGGCTGACAAAGGCTGATCTGGACTTTACCGGGCGGAAAATCCGAGTAGATCACCAGCTCGTCCGAGAGCGCGGCGGCAAGTATTATGTGGAGAAAACCAAAACCGAGTGCGGCTGCCGCTACATTCCCATGACGGATGAGGTTTACCGAAGCCTACAAAATATTCTTTCCCGCCGCAAGCGCGTGAAAACGGAAACGATCATCGACGGGTACAGCGGTTTCCTTCTGCTGGACAAAAACGACAGTCCGAAGGTTGCCCTGCACATCGAGAATGAAATGCGCTGGGCAATGAAGAAGTATCAAAAACTGCACCCGGACAAGCCTCTGCCGCACATCACGCCCCATGTATTCCGGCACACGTTCTGTACAAACATGGCGAACGCTGGCATGGACATCAAGACCTTGCAGTATGTCATGGGACATTCCGATGTGGGCGTCACGCTGAATGTTTATACCCATGCGAGCTATGACCGTGCCGCCGAGCAGATGACAAAGATCATTGATTTCAAAGGGCTTGCCGCATCGGAGCCGCAGAGAAAATCAGGTTGAAGAAGCCACAGCCACTACACCAATTACTACACCATTTGCCCGAAAATCTGTGTAGAGTTACGGAAATCTGCGTAGGTTTCCGGCATGACAGCAAAAATGAAAGAAGCGCCCAAAGCCCTGAAATATCAAGGCTTGGAGGCTTTTGAAGGGATATATAAGCAATGACAAAAATCTTATTCATCTGCCACGGCAATATCTGCCGCAGCCCAATGGCCGAGTTTGTAATGAAAGACTTGGTGAAGAAGGCTGGCTTGGAATCCCAATTCCATATCGAATCTGCGGCAACCAGTCGGGAGGAGATCGGCAATCCTGTCTATCCTCCCGCACGGCGGAAGCTGGCGGAGCATGGGATCTCCTGCGAGGGCCATGCCGCCCGGCAGCTCACCAAGCAGGACTACGAGGACTACGATCTGCTCATCGGCATGGATCAGGCCAACCTGCGGAACATGTGCCGCATCTGCGGAGGCGATCTTGCCAACAAGATGTCTCTTCTGATGGATCACACCGACCACCCCGGCGATGTAGCCGACCCGTGGTACACAGGAGACTTCGAGGCCACCTGGCAGGATGTGCTGGCTGGGTGCCAGGGATTGCTGAAAGAACTTACAAAGGAGTGAATATAGGATGCTGCTGAATTCAAATGAGTACCTTCATACAGTTGAAACCATCAAACAGGAGATTCGGGC
>JAPFEH010000049.1 GCA_026169195.1 Dysosmobacter sp.
GCATGACAACCCCATCAAGGATGGAGAGACAATAGACGGTGTAGCGGATGGCCAGATGAGCCGTGATGTCCAGTGGAAGTGCCAGTATGAGGACGCCCTGATCCAGCCGCCCAGAGGGGTGCTGGATATCCACATGGGGAACTATGCCTCGGGAGGACGCTGAATGAACGGCGTTGTGCTTCTGGTCGGCGGACTGCTGCTCGTGGCGGTAGTCAAGCTGATCGTGGATCGGAATTGGCCGGGCCTGCTTCTCTGTCTTGTCGCCCTGATCCTGATCTTTGGGACTGGACACCACACAAAATAGGCCGCTGTCCAAAAGGTAACGTGTGCCGGGTTTAACGGGTGTCAGAGATGGATATCCAATATGGTCGAGAAAAGGATCATGTCTGCCGTATTCCATGACCTGCGGTTTGCTCTCTGTGGGTTCCAACGATTTGGATCGTTAAATCGTTTCATGTCTCCCCGTTGCCTCCTCTGGAGTCACAACCTCCGGCTAAGCCGGAGGCTTGAGCAGGCCCTATAAGGGCCTTTTGTCGGCAAGCATCTCAAGACGCACCGAATTTTATTTTGCTTGCATCATTCGCCCCACAGCCCGTAAACGGGCAAATTGTCGTTCTAACGTTAATCTTTCCCTCGTCGGGAGATTGCTGTTAGCGGCTCGCTTCGCTCGACGCTTGAAGCTAAAGCTTTTTTACGGGGCACCTCCATCGGCAGAGCCGGTGGTTTCCGTAACCAACAAAAAGCCCCCTGCGTTCACAATGTACTGCCCCAGATTGTACGAACAGCACACAACAGTGAACGCAGGGGGCTTCATTCCATGTCAAGCGATTCCGGACCGGAAAAGTGTGTAAGTCGTGTGTAAACTTACAACACTTACGCATAAAATACATCGAATTCTTCCAAAAATAGCGTGTTTTGCGTCAAATCGTCAGAACATTAGTACTTAGAGCAAACTCTTAGTAATGTCGGGTGCGGCGGGAGCGGCAGCGGGGATAGCGTTGAGGGCGTCCTCGATGCAGAGCTTCTTCTCCTTCATCTCGGTCTCGGTGGCAGCGCCCACCTTGATCACAGCCACGCCGCCGGACATCTGCAAACACGGCAGATGTCCGGCGGCTCTGTATCTGCACTACTCGCCCTCAGTGATACTGTCTGAATTTTCTAAATGCCCGGCAGCTTCCTGCGATATAGCCACTTTTGGCAGATTCCATCTAAAATGACTGGATAAAAGGCGCAAAATCACCGTTAGTGAAATACCGATACAAGTGGCATATGTCTCATCCATCCATTTCAAAAGCAGCAGATAGGAGACCGCACCCAGAATCGAAGCGGAGGCATAGACATGTTTGACAAAAATGTACGGCCTGTCTCCGGCAAGCATATCCCGCAAAACACCGCCGCCAACACCAGTAAGAACACCCGAAAACAACAGCAGTGTCATCCCCTCATGGGCATCCGCAGCAGCTGCAACTCCGTTGACCGTAAAAATCCCCAAGCCCAGAGAATCTGCAATCAACAACAGCATATCTGGGATTCTTTTATTGTGGAAATGCTTCCCGAAATAGAAGAACGCAAACACAATCAAAGACACAGCCACGGCAATCAATGCAAAAGTCGGATCCTGAAACGTTTTGGGAGGTTTCTGCCCCAGTATTAAATCGCGAATCACACCGCCGCCAACCGCGGTCGTCAAGCTCAGGAGCGCAACGCCCAGCATATCCATTTCTTTTTTGATTCCAACGATAGCACCAGAAATTGCGAAAGCAATCGTACCAATGATTTCAAGTATCCACAGGAAAAACTGCATGATCTCTCATTCGCCGCCCTCTTATTATTTTGGCACCTCATGAATGCCCATTAGCTCTCTTGAAGTTCGTCTCCTAAGTGCAGCTGGCGAAGTACATCCAGACCATCATAGACTTCCCATGCTTCCACGATCTTTCCACCCTCGATCCGATACTGGGTGATGCCCATAATTTCAACTGGTTTTCCTGTGGGCGCTCCGTACTGCCCCAAACCCTCGTGAAGTCCCCGTAGATACCAGCGGACAGATGCGTTCCATGCACCGTCTTCACGATCATCGCAAGTCACCCGATCCACCACCAGCTTCGCATTGGGGAAGGAAGCCAGCAGGCTGACCGTTGCCCCCTGAATCTCATCATGGCCAATCAGGTCCTTGTTGCAAATCGTATGTACCACCGCATTTTCCGCATAGAAATCACAAATACGGTTGATCATCTTGCGGTTATAAACATCATTCAGCAATTCCAGCAGCTGTTCACCTACAGAATCATCCTTCGCCTTGTAAACCTGCGGAATAAACTGCCCCTCCATACACTCATCACGTCCAAAGGTTTTCTTTGCCGGCTGTCCGGCAGCCATCTTCCGGGCCAGCTCATCCGCATCGACCCCCAGCTGCTGCACAATCCAGAGGTTATCGCGGACCAGCCACTCCTCATAAATCAAATTGTTTGCACACGCGCAGTCCGCAATGGTTCTGAAGTAAATTTTTTTCCCGGTAGCAGGACCAAAATTGCTGTCCCCCAGATTGGTTCCGGTAGACATGATCCTGTGAGAGGACAGGAACCGTCCCGGAGCATCTTCAGACCAGACAACATCCTCCGCCATCAAGCGACGGTCAGGAAAGGCGTGGAGCGTTGCCAGCGTATTTGCAACAACTCCGGAAACACCGGTAGAATAACCGTCTCCCGTGTGCACCAGACAGTTATTGGCGTAAGTATCATATATGACACCGACACCCTTTTCCTCCCAGATTCGATGCGTGATTTTGATGATGTAGTCCACAATGTCCAGATACTCTTCATCAAACCCCGGAAGTTCCTGCTTCTTCTCCGTGTACTGCAAAAAGTCACTGTAATTTTTGTGGGCCAGCGGGTTTACTCTGGATGAATCGCCATAGTAGATCTTTACGTCTTTCATAAGTACCTCCTCATAGCGTGAATACGTTTTCACATTCCGTAATGAGAGTATTACATAATTTTAGCGGAATGTCAACCTTTTTATCTTCCTGCGGGGTTTATTGAATCTATTCCGGGTTTCTTGGGCAAATATACATCATCTGACCAGCCGGATTTCTGATATATAGTCATACAAATACAACGGTCTTTCTCATGTCCGGTCATACTGTAAAGCTCGGTCTTCTCGTCCCGTTTCCGAACAAATATCCTTGACACTGCGGCAGGGCCGCCGGAATCTTCCGGCGGCCCTGCCGCAATGTCAAAGCTCACTGCAACCGACAGATACAGTGCATCTGGACAGTCATTCTGCATTGAAAAGGCCTGCAAATACCCTTTTCCCATTTGATCAGCCCCTATTGACCTGCCATCTTCTCGATTGGACATCTTGAAGCCAACACCAGCTTCACTCAGACCTCCAAATCAGAAGGGTTTTTTGCCAGCCCTGATCTGATACTCCTCCCTTTTTCTTGAAGAGCCTCTGATCGTCAGCGTCATGGGTCTGGTAATCACCTGCGGCGGCAGATCCGGAGATTCTATCAATCTCTGCAGCAGATCCACGCAGTCCATACAAAGCCTGTGGGTCTGCTGTGTCATACCCGTCAGGGAATATGCGTTCAAGGCGGGCAGGATCGGCGCATCATATCCGGTGACCGATATATCCACACCCAGACGCAATCCCTTTCGCTCCCGTACCGCATCTATGACGCCCAGCGCATTCAAGTCACCTGAACAAAAAATTGCATCCGGTGGCGAAGGTTCCGATAAAAGGGCCCTCCCGGCCTCCAGTCCGCTTTCATAACTGTATCCTCCCGGGATCACCTTGCATTCTCTGACCCCGTTTTTCTCCAGCGTCTCCATAAATCCGCGTTGCCGCGGTATATAATTTTTATGAAGGCTGTTTTCAGAGCTGACATATGCAAACCGCTGATGCCCCACTTCCATCAAATACTCCGCCATCGTTTTTCCGCTTCCGTACTGGTCGCTTTGGACGGCACTGATTTCCATCTCCGGCATATATCCGTTCAGCAGCGTTACCGGCATTCCTTTTTTGATCCACTTGGAGGTCACATGATGCGACAAGGCTGATGAGGTTACAATCACACCATCCACCTGATATTGATAGAGGCTTTCCATCAGTGCATTGATGTCTTCTTTGGGGTCCGATGTAAAGACCATGGCACGAAAGCCCAGATCCATCAAACGATTCGTCAGGATCTCAAGGATCTGATAATAAAAGAGATTGAAATAACTGGAAACTACGATTCCGATGATCCCCGAGCGGCCTGATTTCATAATCTGCGCAATTGCATTGGGGATGTATCCCAGCTCTTCAGCCGCATCCAGCACCCTCTGTCTGGATTCCGGATTGATTCGGATTTTGCAGTCTTTATTGAAAACGCGAGACACCGTTGCCTGTGAAACGCCGGCAAATCGTGCAACATCTGACGCAGTTACAATTCCGCGCTTATCACGTCTTTCAGCCATGAGACACCTCCTTGTGTTTTTGACAGTATCATTTTCTGCCATTCTTGTCAATGAGAAACCTTTTACGGTTCTCCTAAACCACTTTTGAAAGACGTAAGCGGGTTTGATATCCATTGGACCGTTCGATCCCGCTTATTTCCACCACAAAAAAGGATGCGGAGGTTCTGAACTGCACTCCATTTGTTAGATAGTATGGTATACTGAATAACAAATGGGGGCTTTATTTATGCCAAAAGGAATACCAAATAAACGGTACACAGCAGAGTTTAAGCAAAAGGTCGTAGAGGCTGTAGTGAAAGATGGTCTCAGCTACA
>JAPFEH010000063.1 GCA_026169195.1 Dysosmobacter sp.
GTGTATAGTTGGGGTTGCCGCTCTCCACCTTGACGATGTAGGTGCCGGGGTGCGTGGGGGCAACAGGAATATAGGGGCTATCGCTTGCGGAGGATTCCTTATAACTGTATACCAGCTCCAAATCGGCGGGAAGTATTGCACCATCCGCAGCCATTGCCTCGATGGTATGGGGCTGCTCATTGTAGGGTTCGGTTTTATCGGTCATGGAAACCTTGATTTCCTTGGGTGTGACTATGACAGGAATTGTCGTAAATTCATATCTGTTATTTATTCCTGCCTCAACAATAATATTGGCAGTTCCAGCATTCAAGATATGAATGATTCCTTGTTCATCAATGGATAGAATGTCCGCGTTATCTACAGTTAGTGTCAAAGCATCAGATTCCAACCCTTTAAGCGCTTCGGAATTACTGCCATATACCAACTCGAGCCGCTCTGGAAATGCAAAAAGAGGCGAAACTTGTGATGTGCCTTCAGATGATGCAAATTGCTCATAGTCCCCATGTGCCACATAGGCGCACTTTTCGTAAGTCGAGAAGTTTTTTGCATCTCTTGTTGATGCAACGGCACCTACATAGCATCCTTCATTAGGAACTCCATGAAGAGTAACATTCCAATATGTATTCTTTACCGTGGAATGTAAGGAATCAAATCCAATCAAGCCACCGATGTAAGCACCATTCTTCTGAATATCAGTCACATCGACTTCGGAAAAAATCAAGCAGTTTTCTATCTCACTTTTCGAATGGTTTCTTCCCATGAGACCGCCAATGTAATTCGCTGTTAAATTTACATCTGTATGGACATACTTTAAGGTGCAATCCAAATATGCATTTTTGATACTGGAGACGCTTACAAGATTTCCTGTAATGCCACCAATTAAAGAACCGATTACTTCTGTATTTTCTACCATGCAATCCGTAATAGTTCCTGCGGCCAAAACACCGCAAATGCTACCTGCTGAAGCCAGACTGGATATTTCTACATCCTTGACTGTGCAAGAGGCTACAGTCGGTCCTGTACAGAGACGGCCTGCAATTGCACCTGTAGCATTTATAGTCAGGTCAGTACGCAGAGATGTGTTTTGAATTGTGCTGTTCGCAACAGAACAGTTTTCAATTCTTGTAGTCCCACCATGCACATAACCAGCCAATATACCCGCGGTCGCATATCCACTGTTTCCAGACTTATTATGTAAAATATCGCAGTTATCCAGCGTAAGATTCTTTATTACCGAACCATTGTTAACATGTCCAAACAACCCTGTAAATACACCATAAGTGCCATCATTCCATATTTTCAGACCAGATATCGTATGATGATCCCCATCGAATACAGCATTGTTGAAGGAAAAGGTTTCTGTATTAGTACCATTCGGCTTCTGAAAAACACCAATTGGTTCAAACCCATGGCCGTCATTGTAGAATGCACCACCATCTTCAAAATCTGATGGCTCAAAAACGATATCAGCGGCCAATTTAAAATATCCTGTCGTTTTCTTTCCATCTGCCGAAAGATGGGTTCGAATTTTATTTAAATCTTCCTTTGTTTTGATCATGTGTGGCTGTCCTTCCGAACAAGCTGTGCAGTTTTCCCAACTATCTGTATCGGAACTCAGCACGGTATCTGCCACACTGTCATCCTCCACAGGCTCTGCCGGAGTGAGGTCCGTCAGGGGGACTCCCGGCTCCTCTGCGGGCTCTTCCGGCTCCACATACAAGGGACACGCCGGATCATGTGCATCCTCCGCGCAGCCTTTCAGCTCCGCGCAAACCGGCTCTTCCAGCTCAGCAGGAGCCTCAGAGGGCTCAACTGGCTCCTCTACGGTAGGCTCGGCGGGACCCTCAGAAGATTCCTCCACTGCCAGCGCACTCGCGGGCACCAGCGATAAAACCAATACCAGGGATAAGAAACTTGCCAATATCCGTTTTTTCATCTCTTTTTCCTCCTGTTGCTATCTATTGTTTGGGCCGGGAATTGGCTGACCGGCCCTGTTTTTATTCCATCTCCGCCAGCGCCCGCCGATAACGTTCCAGACGCTCCGGGCGGACTCTGCCGGCACAGACGGGACAGCCGAATTTCTGGGGCCCCGCTCTGGAATAAATGATGGCTTTCCAGATATGCCCGTTTGGACACGCCCACCATACCGTTCGGTGGCTCCCCGCCGTCACCTGCTCCGGTGTGAGAGTCCCGTTCAGGGTGGGGTACCACTGGGCGGCCACCTCCGGAGCCAGCGTCGCCAGATCGTTGAAGCCGGCGAGGACGGTTTTTCCGGTGCAGTAGGGACAGCCGCTACCGTGCTGGGTGCGGGCGGACACCGCCGCTTGCCATTCGTGCCCCTTGGGGCACAGCCACCAGCTCTTCTGCCTGCTGCCGTAGGATACCTGCCTTGGCGTCAGCGACCCATTTTTAACCGGGTGTCACTGGGCCAGCAGGGCCAGCTCGTTCCGCTCCGCGCAGTAGTCGTAGAGCGAGGTCCGCAAAATTCATCACCCCCTATTACAATGTATTTACGGTTGAAGGCACGGCAGCCAGCCGTGTCTTTTTCCGCATCGTTGCCAAAGCTGTTAGA
>JAPFEH010000082.1 GCA_026169195.1 Dysosmobacter sp.
GACCGTCCGTGAAGCCCATGTGCGAAAAGTGCAAGGTCATTCGCCGCAAAGGCCGTGTCATGGTCATTTGCGAGAACCCCAAGCATAAGCAGAGACAGGGCTAACATTTAATTGGAGGTGCTTTAAGAGTATGGCACGTATTGCCGGTATTGACCTGCCGAAGGATAAGCGTATCGAAATCGGCCTCACCTATATTTACGGCATTGGCAGAAAGAGCGCCAAGGATATCCTGGCGAAGACTGGCGTCGACCCCGACACCCGTGTGAAGGATCTGACCGACGCTGATGAGCAGAAGCTCCGTGACGCCATCGACGAGTACGTTGTCGAGGGCGACCTGCGCCGCCAGACCGCGCTGGACATTAAGCGCCTGAGCGAGATCGGCTGCTATCGCGGCCTGCGTCATCGCAAGGGTCTGCCCGTCCGCGGCCAGCGCAGCAAGACCAACGCAAGAACCCGCAAAGGTCCCAAGAAGACCATTGCCAACAAGAAGAAGTAAGGAAGGAGATCGAACATGGCAACTGCTAAAGCTTCCGGCGGTAAGAAAGTCATTCGCCGCCGCCGCGAAAAGAAGAACATCGAGCGGGGTCAGGTCCATATCCGTTCTTCTTTCAACAACACGATGGTGACTGTCACTGATACACAGGGCAACGCCATTTCCTGGGCTTCCTCCGGCGGACTGGGTTTCCGCGGCAGCAAGAAGTCCACTCCCTTCGCTGCTCAGACTGCGGCTGAGACCGCTGCCCGCGCCGCGATGGAGCATGGCCTGAAGACCGTTGAGGTCTTCGTCAAGGGCCCCGGCCAGGGCCGCGAGGCTGCGATCCGCGCACTGCAGGCCGTGGGTCTGGAAGTGACCATGATCAAGGACGTCACTCCCATCCCCCACAACGGCTGCCGTCCCCCGAAGCGCCGCCGCGTGTAATAAAAGAGGAGGTAACAAGCATATGGCAAGATATACCGGCGCAGTCTGCCGCCTTTGCCGCAGAGAAGGCCAGAAGCTCTTCCTGAAGGGCGACCGCTGCTACACGGATAAGTGCTCCATCGAGCGTCGCGGTTACGCTCCCGGCATGCACGGCAATGCAAGAAATAAGAAGCTCAGCGAATATGGTCTGCAGCTGCGTGAAAAGCAGAAGGCCAAGCGCTATTACGGCGTTCTGGAAAGCCAGTTCCGTGACTACTTCGAGATGGCCGAGAAGAAGGCCGGCATGACCGGCGAGAACCTGCTCAGCCTGCTGGAGAGTCGTCTGGACAACGTGGTGTACCGTCTGGGCTTCGCCATGAGCCGCGCTGAGGCCCGTCAGCTGGTGCTGCATGGTCACTTCACCGTCAACGGCAAGAAGGTCAACATTCCTTCCTTCATGGTGAAGACCGGCGACGTGGTGGAGCTGAAGGAAGGCTCCCGCAGTCTGGAGAAGTTCAAGGGCTCTTTGGAGGCCAACGCTTCCCGCGTGGTTCCCAAGTGGCTGGAAATGGATAAGAATAACGTGGCTAAGGTCATTGCAGAACCCGCCCGCGAGGACATCGATCTTCCCATCGAGGAACATCTCATCGTCGAGTTGTACTCCAAGTAATCGGAGGGTACCCTCGAAGATGATAGGAACTGGCTGCGGCCTGCTGTGCATGGCCGCAATGAGAAGATGAAGGAGGGTAACGCATGATCGAAATTGAAAAGCCCCAGATCGAATGTATTGAGGCGCCCGGCGATGTCACATACGGCAAGTATGTGGTAGAGCCTCTGGAGCGGGGATACGGCACGACTCTGGGCAATGCGCTCCGCCGCATTATGCTGTCCTCTCTGCCCGGCACCGCTCCGACCACCATCAAGATCGCCGGTGTCCAGCATGAGTTTTCCACCATTCCCGGTGTGAAGGAAGATGTGACGGAGATCGTCCTGAATATAAAAGGCCTCCTGACCAAGCTGCACAGTGAAACCGTAAAGACGGTTTATATCGAGGCGGTAGGGCCCTGCGAAGTTACGGCCGGCGATATTAAGGCTGACGGTGAAGTCGAGGTTCTGAACCCCGATATGCACATTGCCACTTTGGATAATGGCGCCACCCTCAACATGGAGATCACCCTGTCCCATGGCCGCGGCTATGTGCCTGCTGACCGCAATAAGCCTCAGCAGAATGTGATCGGCACCATTGCCGTAGACTCCATCTACACACCGGTGTACAAGGTGAATTACACCGTGGAGCCTACCCGTGTCGGTGCATCCAGTGATTTCGACAAATTGACGCTGGAAGTTTGGACAGATGGTACCATCTCTGCCCGGGATGCAGTGTCTCTGGGCGCCAAGATCCTGTGCGACCACTTTACCCTCTTCACCGATCTTTCTGAGAATGTGGGCAGCAAGCCCACCGTGGTGGAGAAGGCCGAAGCGCAGCGGGACAAGGTTCTGGAGATGACCATTGAAGAGCTGGATCTCTCTGTCCGCAGCTTCAATTGTCTCAAGCGTGCCAACATCAATACCGTTGAGGACTTGATTTCCAAGACCGAAGACGAGATGATGAAAGTCCGCAATTTGGGCCGCAAATCTCTGGAAGAGGTCATCAATAAGCTGGCAATGATGGGCCTGCATCTGGCCGACGAAGAAAACAACTAATCTTACGCCGGCGGGAGACCACCGGCTGACCAAAATCCTGATAAGGAGGAAACCGAAATGCCCGGAACTCGGAAACTTGGCAAGACCACCGACCAGCGCAAGGCGATGCTGCGTCAGCAGGTCACGGATTTTCTGGACAATGGGAAGATGGAGACCACCGTCACCCGTGCCAAGGAGATCAAGCCTATGGCTGAGAAGATGATCACCCTCGGCAAGAAGAACGATCTGGCTGCTTACCGGCAGGCGATGAGCTTCATCACCCGTGAGGATGTCTGCAAGAAGCTGTTCAAGGAGATCGCTCCCAGCTATGCAGAGCGCAATGGCGGCTACACCCGCATTATCCGCACCGGCGTTCGCCGCGGCGATGCTGCGGAGACCGCACTCATCGAACTGGTGAAATAAGGATCAGCAATTGATTTGAAAAAGCCCTTTGTTTTGGGACTGCCGTCCTGAAACAAAGGGCTTTTTTCTTTTCCAGAAAAAGCGGCTGAGCGTTTGCAGTATCTGGACTCCGCCGGCCGGTCAGAGAGCCGCAGATGATTGACAATGCTTCGGATCTATGGCAAGATGAACAATAAGAAGAGGGTTCGATCAAGAAATCGAGAGATGGCTACTCTTGGAGGGAGGAAAACGGGATGATGGTAAAATGCCATGAATGTGGAAAGTCTTATGATTACCATGTAGATGATTTTTGTCCCCGATGCGGCGCATTTACCCAGCCACCCAAAGATTTGCAGGTGAGTGCAGACGGAAGTGTTGTTCGGGTAGACGGTCTGAACGAGCAGCATCATCGAGGATCCTTTGTCCATAGGGAATTGCACACAGAGGAACGTCAGCGCCGCGGGACGGTTCTGGAAGGGGAAAAGACTGCTCGTGTGCGGCGGGTGTGTCCATCTGCGGGCAGGGATCCACAGAAACAGCGCAGGAAAAGCCCCTTGTCTGTGATCTTCTGGATCATTCTGGCTGTCATTGCGTTTCAGATGGTTGTACCGCTGCTGTTTTACATCATCCCGTTTGGGCTATGGTGAGCAGGAAGCATCAGGCGGCCCGGATCGTCGCAGAAAGGGACTGAGGGAGGTGCTTATGCCGGAACTTGACAATCAACATGCGCTGTTGTTTTTCCATAAACATGAAGGTGCCCTTCCACTGTTTGAGGCTTTTGTGGAAAAAATCCTGACCATGCATCCGGATACAAAGCTCTGCATACAAAAAACACAAATCTCCTTTTATGCGCGGCATCTGTATGCCTGCGTATCCTTTTTGCCGGTGAGAAAAAAGGCAGAACTGCCTGACCCGTATCTTGTTGTTACACTGAGCCTGCCCGAGCCGTTGGAATCGTGGAGAGTGGCTGCAAAAACAGAGCCCTATTCTGGAAGATGGACAACGCACATCGTTCTTGGCAGCGTGGAGGAAGTAGATGAGGAATTGCTTGGTTGGGTTCATCAGGCGTATCTTTTTGCCGGACGCAAATGAAGGATCGCTGAAGATCATCGCTTTCCCTTTTGGCTTCTACAAAAATAAACCGGAAAAGCCGGCTGCCCGGTATGAAAGTTTTTCCGGCGATATTTCCCCTGAATCTGTACAAGCTATGGGAAAATGCAGGGGAGATGGAAGCGGATATGCGGAAGCGTTGGACTGCCTTGTGGTTATTATGCCTGCTGCTGTGTCTGCCGTTTGCAGAAAAATCTGTGACAGTGGACGGTGCGGTGCAGATCCCGGCAGAAACGTATTATGTGGCGCTGACCTTTGATGACGGCCCGCGGCAAGGCACAACAGACCGGTTGTTGGATGGTTTGCGGGAACGTGGAGCCAGCGCCACCTTTTTTTTGGTGGGAGAACGGGCGGCACAGTATCCGGAGCTGGTTCGGCGGATGAGTGCAGAGGGGCATCAGGTCGGTAATCACACTTGGAGCCATGTGCGGCTGGAGGGCGCTCCGGCAGATGTGATCCGGAAGGAGGTTGGCAGAAGCGAGGCATTGCTGGAAGGGTTGCTGGGTGGGGAAGGTTATTGGCTGCGCCCACCTTATGGCTTGATTTCTTCGGAAACAAAATCCTTGATTCCAGTCCCTATGATCGCATGGTCCGTGGACCCGAGAGATTGGGAAAGTCAGAATACGGAGAAAGTCGTTCAGGCGGTTTTGCGGGACGTACAGCCAAACAGTATTGTTCTGCTTCATGATATTTATGGAACCTCTGTGGAAGCGGCTTTACAGGTCATAGATATCCTTTCTGAAAAAGGGTATGTGTTTGTGACGGTAGAAGAACTGATGCGCTTGAATGGCAGGACTCCGGAGCAGGGGAAACTGTACCGGAGCGGAGAAATATAAAAAGACACTCCGGATTTTCCGGAGTGTCTTTTTTATTGCGTTTGTTCTATCAGCCCAGAATCAGCAGCACCAGAGTCAGCACCAGAAAAACAGCGCCTACCCACTTGGTAGCACGGGCCAGCTTGGCATCCAGCGTTTTGGCTTTATTTTTTGCAAGGAAGGAGTCAGCCACACCGCCGATGGCACCGGAGAGGCCTGCACTCTTGCCGGACTGGAACAGCACGGCGACAATGATGGCCAGACCACACAGCAGCTGCAAAATGGTGATAACGAGCTTCAAAGAAGACATAGCAGAAAACCTCCAAAATTCACGCTTACGCGATACATATTTCGTCGCTTCACAGAGACTAATGTTACCATACTTTTTCAATATTTTCAAGGGCTTTTTCAAAAAGAACCCCGGTTTTTTGACCATATGAAGGAGAAGTTTTGTGTTCTTCCGACGGTAGAGACAGGAAAGGCAGTACGGAAAAATAAGAAAAACATGGAACAAATGTTTGCATTCAAGGAATCAATGTGGTACAATATTGTCGTAAAGGAAACGGCTGGGGACAAGGAGGTCCATCATGGCGGAACTGACCAATATGCAAAATAAGATTTATCAATATATCGCCGCCTGCATCCGGGAGCAGGGGTACCCCCCCTCCGTGCGGGAAATCGGCGAGGCGGTGGGCCTCAAATCTCCATCCACGGTGCATTTTCATTTAAAACATCTAGAAGCAGCCGGCGTCATTGAAAAAAATGCAGGGAAAGGCCGTGCCATCACATTATCAACCCCACCGGTACCGGCAGATCAGGTTCCGATTCTCGGCAATGTGGCCGCCGGCAGCCCGATTTTGGCAGAGGAATGTATTGAAGATTATTTAACATTTGATACCGGCGGCCACGGGGAGGAGTATTTTGCCCTCCGTGTTCGCGGGGAATCGATGCTGAATGCGGGAATCCTTCCCGGTGATCTGGTGGTAGTACGGCGGCAGCAGACCGCGCAAAACGGTGAGATTGTGGTAGCGATGATCGAAGACGAGGCAACTGTCAAAACATATTCCAGAAAGAACGGCCATGTTTGGTTACTGCCGGAAAATGAGGCATATTCGCCCATCGACGGTGCCTATGCTCAGATTTTGGGCAAGGTAGCAGCTGTGGTGCGCCGTTATTAAAGTTATTAGAAAGCAGCCGCGGGATTCCGCGGCTGCTTTCATATGGAGCGGGAAAGGGTTTGCGGCTGGTCCAGCCCGATCCGCAGTTTTTCCAGCGCCCGTTTCTCAATGCGGGATACATAGCTGCGGGAGATGCCGAAGGAGGCGGCGACTTCCCGCTGCGTCAGTGGAATGGTTCCTCCCAGCCCATAGCGCAGGCGGATGATTTCCGCTTCTCTCAAAGTGAGACATTCCTGTACCAGCTGGCGAAGCCGCAGGGCGTTGTCCCGCTCATGGATGTCATCCAACATGGTATCATCCACGCCCACCACATCCATCAACTGCAGGGTATTCCCCTCTTTGTCAGATTCAATGGAGTCCGACAGGGAGACCTCACCCTGCAGCTTTTTTTGTCCGCGAAAGTACATAAGGATCTCATTTTCAATACAACGGGCGGCGTAGGTGGCAAGCCGGGCGCCTTTTGCAGGATCGAAGCTTGAAATTCCTTTGATGAGTCCAATGGTGCCAATGGAGATCAAATCCTCCTGATCGCTGCTTTGTGTGTAATATTTTTTGATGATATGGGCAACCAGACGGAGGTTCCGTTCGATCAGCACGTTACGGGCCTCCGGATCGCCTTTGGCATATCGATCCAGCCACATTCGTTCCTCGGCGGCAGACAGCGGCTTTGGAAAAGAGCCGCCTCCAGACAGGCGCAGAGAAAACAACAGGGTATTGGCAAACAACAGCAGTGCGGCAGACAACATCGTACACCTCTCCTTTCGTATTTACCTATGCGCGGCAGGGAAGTCCCTATGCTTTGCATGGCAGATGCAGCTGTGGTATACTGTTTCAGAGAAAATGAAGGAGGGCAGACCGTGAGTTGGTATGTCTATATTCTGCGCTGCGGAGATGATTCGCTGTACACGGGATGTACGGCAGATCTTCTCCGACGTTTGGCAGCCCATCAGAGAGGTGCCGGGGCCAAATATACAAGAAGCCGCCTCCCGGTGGAACTGGTCTATTGGGAATCGGCGGCGGATCGGTCTTCCGCACTGCGGCGGGAGGCAGCTATCAAGCGGCTGTCCAGACAGCAGAAACTGGATATGATCGAGGAAGGAGAACGGAACAGCATGGAAGCGATGCGCAGAAAGGACCGGCAAATGCCGGAGGAATTTGCATGGGAAGTGGTAGACAAGTGTGAATACGCGTTCCTCGCCATGATCGCGGAGGACGGCGCGCCCTATGGGCTTCCCATCACCATCGTTCGAATGGGGGAAAGCATCTATTTTCACAGCGCCATGGAGGGGCGGAAGATCCGAAGCCTGCAAAAATCTCCTCGGGTGTGTTTGACCTGTGTTGGGGATACGGAAATCCAGCAGGAACAGTATACAACGCTTTATGAGTCCGCGGTGGTTTTTGGTACGGCTGAGGAGGTAACGGATGCGGAAGAGAAAAAGGAGGCGCTGCGGCACTTGTGCCTGCGCCACACACCGGATTATATGGCGGGTTTTGAAGCGGCTATTCACCGGAGCCTTGCCAGAACCGCAGTCTGGAAGATCCGGGTGGAGGAGATTTCCGGAAAGGCAAAACGGCAGAACGGGCATCAGCCGGTATAACGAAAAAAGACCGCTGTCATCAGACAGCGGTCTTTCTGATAGACTTGCGGGATCTCAGGACTCCCGCAGGCGGATGGTGCAGTCAGACAGATTATAGAAAGGTTCCGACATGGTGGGGACCAGTCCCGTCAGGACATCTGCCTGCATCAAAACGGAGGTCGATTTGAAGCAGACGGGCAGAATGGGAGCCTGCTTTTTCAGGTGGGCACACAGCTGCCGCATGGCTGCGGGGCGGTCGCTGGCAGAGGAAAAGGCGTCCAGCAGCTGATCTGTCCGGGGGTCTGCCCAGCCGCCCATGTTCAAGGCGCCGCCTGATGCCAGCAGAGGCCGCAGATCCCAGTCGGCGGTGAGTTTGACCTCGCCGTAATACAGATCAAATTCTCCGGCTGCCAGAGCGGCAGTGTAGTCGTTCCAAGGGAGTGCTTTGACTGTCATGGGGATTCCGTCGGCGGAAAAACTGTTGGCGATCGATTGAGCCACGGAGACCTTAAAGCTGTTCTCCGTATTCACCAGCAGGGTTAGAGGACGGCCGGCGGTATAGCCGCTGGCTTGAAGTGCGGCGGAAAAGGTCTCGTGGCTGTCGGGCGTCTCCAGATCCTTCGGGTAGAGAGGAGAGACCGGGGACAAGGGGAATTGCGCAGCGTCACCGTGTCCGGAGAGGAAGGCGCTGACCAGATTTTGGCGGGGGATCCCCAGAGAAAGCGCCTGTCGGAAGGCGGGATCTGTCAGCGGTTCCCGGGTCGTATTACAGCCCAGATATTGCAGGATCGTCGTATCTGCGTCGCAGTAGCTGACGCTGCCGGTAGCGCTGATGGGATCTGTTCCGGTGAGATCGGCAGTCACCAGTTGCACATCGTGGGAGGTAAAGCGGTAAAGCATGGTATCCTGATCGCCAGCCTCCACCAGAGCGATCCGGTCCGTGGGTTGACTGCTGCCCTGCCACCAAGCCTGATTGGCCACCAGACATACGCCGCTGCTTTCGGAGGAGAGCAGATACGGTCCCGTTCCGATGGGGAAATCTTCGGTTCCAGCCTTTGGAATGGGAATATTCAGCAGGGCGGGAAAGCCGGTATTGGGGCCGGAGAGAACGACAGTGACCGTGCCGTCCGCACCGGCGGTGACGGAGGTGACAGAGGAGAGTCTGGCGCCATACCGCTCGGACTTCCTTGCCCGTTCCAAGGCGGTCTTTACATCGGTGGCAGTCAGGGGAGAGCCGTCTGAAAAGGTGATCCCCTGACGCAAAGTGAACACATAGGTATAGGATTCAGCATGGTAGGTGAACGTTTGACAGAGCCAAGGCTCTGCCTCCAGATCCGGTCCCAGACGGAACAGGCTCTCGCACAGCAGGGAAGCGACCACCCGCTGCATTCCGTCGGGACAAGTGATGGGATCCAGACTCACTCCCGGAGCATAGGGGAGTGAAAACAGCTCGGGAAGAATGGCGCCGGCTTCGGCAGAAACGTCATGCTCCTGCTCTGGTTGGAGCAGCTCTCCGGTTTCGGGAAGAGGTTCTTCCTGCCAACAGCCGGTCAGCAGCAGTACCGGCAGCAGCAGAGCGAAGAGACCTTGCAGATGCCGTCTCATGAAGCACCTTCCTTTTCTAAGGCGATCATAGCGACTTGCGCGCCGCGCTTTTCACCCATTTTCCGGTGAGACCAGAAGATGTCCGGACGGCAGGCAGTACACAGACCGCAGCTATCGATGTGGGAGGGAGACAAACCGGCACGCAGCAGCCATTGGCGGTTGAGTCCGGCAAGATCCACATGGTATTTGGGGGCGTGCCAGCCAATATACGGGTCTGCATCGCTGCCGAGAGCAGCACGCATGGCGTCCGGCACGTCGGCATCTGTTTCAAAACAGCAGGGGCCGATACAGGGGCCGATGGCAGCCAGCAGATCCTGCGGGTTTGAAGAAAAGACCTCCGTCATGGTCCGGACAGTTTTTCCCAGAATACCGGCAGCACAGCCCCGCCATCCGGCATGGACAGCGCCGACGGCATGGTGCACGGGATCATAAAGCAGGATGATCCCGCAATCGGCGGAAAAGACCACCAGAGGAAGATCCGGAGTTCCTGTGACCAGCGCGTCAGCCGTGTAATCCCGTTTTTGGAAAAGTCCCTTGCCCGCGTCTGTCTCCGTGCAGATCCGCACCGTATCCTCGTGGACTTGAAGACTCAGCACTGTCCGTCGGGGGTCCACACCGACCACTTCGCAGAAACGGCGGTAATTCTCCGCAACGGCAGCAGGATCATCGCCCCGACCCGGCGCCAGATTCAGCGAGTCAAAGGGCGCGGTGCTGACACCGCCCTTCCGGGTGGAAAATCCGTGGTGAAGAAGGGGGGCATGCCGGTTCAGAAGGGAAGAAGTGAGCGAAAGGGGAGAATCAGATGCAAATGTCATGTTGTCCCTCCGGTTTGATCCTGTTTTTCCACAAGCTCGTGGTGGTGGAAGCCATGGTGCGCATAGAATGCGCCGCCGAAGACGAGAAGTGCGCCGACAGCAGACAGCAGCAAGGTGATGCCCCCTGACAGATCCAGCAACAGAACACCGATCAGGAGGAGAAGCGCGCCCGCCAGCAGCCAGAAGATTCCATAAAGCAGTTCTTTGACGTCCTGCAGCAGGACAAGGATCGCATCATGCCCGTTCATCGTAAGCTCCTTTCTGACAGAGAACCGCCCCCTGCCCTCCGGCAGGAGAACAGGGGGCGTGATCGATTGGGGGGATCTGGAAGGGGAGGAAGTCCCCCTCCGTTAAGACTCGTGGTACTCTTTGCAGGTGCACTTCTTCCACTTCAGCCCGCTGCCGCAGGGGCAGGGATCGTTGCGGCCGATTTTCACGGTTTTCTTCACGGGCTGCTTCTTGGGGGCAGTCCCGTCGCCGCCCACGTTTTCTACCATGCCTTTGGCAACCCGCTCCCGCTTGACTTCCTCATCCTTTTTCAAGCGGACGGAGTACAGCCGGCGAACCGTTTCATTCTGGATGGCGGAAACCATCTCTTCAAACATTTCCAGAGACTCCCGCTTATAAACATCCACAGGGTTGTTGTTGCCCCACGATTGCAGGCGCACGCCCTGCTTCAGATCGTCCATGGCGCTGATGTGGTCCATCCAGTATTCATCGACCACCCGCAGCATGATGACCCGCTCCAGCTCCCGCATGATGGGACTGGTGATCTCAGCCTCCTTGGCTTCGTAGGTCGCTTTCGCGGCCTGAACAAACAGTTCGGTCAGCTCCTCCTGTGTTTTGGAGGAGACCTCGGCAGCAGGCAGAGAAACAGCGCTGGGCAGGAAATAGATCCCTTCCAATCCCCGCATCATCTCTTTGTATGCGGCGGCATCCAGAGACTGGTTTTCCCCGAATGCCAGTGCCACATGGTTGGCAATGGAGGTGTGCATCATGTTCAGCACGGTGTCCTTGATGTCCATGCCGTCCAGCACCTGACGGCGCTGGGCGTAAATGATCTCCCGCTGCTTGTTCATGACATCGTCATATTCCAGAACGGACTTTCTGGACTGGAAGTTGCGGCTTTCCACCGTAGTCTGGGCGTTTTCGATGGCCTTTGTCAGCATCTTGTTTTCGATCGGGGTGTCTTCATCCAGATCGAAGCGCTCCATCATGTTGGTGATGCGGTCGCCGCCGAACAGACGCATGAGATCGTCTTCCAGAGAAATATAGAACCGGGTCTCGCCGGGGTCGCCCTGCCGGCCGGCACGGCCGCGGAGCTGGTTGTCGATCCGGCGGGATTCGTGGCGCTCCGTGCCGATGATGAAGAGGCCGCCGGCGGCGCGGACCTTTTCCGCTTCCTGAGAAATGACGGCTTTGTGGTGGGCCAGACGCTCGGCAAAGAGCTTCCGCGCGTCCAGAATCTCCTGATTGTCGGTGTCGGCATAACCGGTGGCGTCCACAATGGTTTCCTCGGTGTATCCGGCCTTCACCAGATCGGCCTTCGCCAGATATTCGGCGTTGCCGCCCAGCATGATATCCGTACCGCGGCCGGCCATGTTGGTGGCAACGGTGACGGCGCCGAACTTACCGGCCTGCGCCACGATCTCGGCTTCTTTTTCATGGTTCTTTGCGTTGAGGAGGTTGTGACTGATGCCCTCCCGCGCCAGCAGCTTGGAGAGCAGCTCGTTCTTTTCAATGGACACGGTGCCAACCAGAACCGGCTGTCCCTTCTCGTGGCACTCTTTTACCTGCGCAATGACAGCGCGGAATTTGCCATCTTCGGTTTTATAGACCACATCATGGTGGTCATCCCGCTGGTTGGGGCGGTTGGTGGGGATCTCTACGATGTCCAGATTGTAGATGGTGCCGAATTCCTCCTGCTCCGTCATGGCGGTACCGGTCATGCCGGAGAGCTTATCATACAGGCGGAAATAGTTCTGGAAGGTGATGGTAGCCAGCGTCTTGTTTTCACTTTGCACGCTGACGTGCTCCTTGGCTTCAATGGCCTGATGGAGACCGTTGGAATACCGGCGGCCGAACATCAGACGGCCGGTAAACTCGTCAACGATGATGACTTCGCCGTCTTTGACCACATAATCGGTGTCCCGCTTCATGGTGCCGTGGGCCTTCAGGGCCTGATTGATGTGGTGGTTCAACGTGGCGTTGCTGGGATCGGAGAGGTTTTCCACATGGAAGAATTCCTCCGCCTTGGCGATGCCGCGGGCAGTGAGGGTGGCGGTTTTGGCTTTTTCATCCACCACGTAATCTGCGTCAATGGAGGAATCTTCCTCCTCCTTGTCATCCATCTGCACCACGACCTGCTTTTTCAGACGGGAGACGAACATTTCCGCCATATCATACATCTGGGTGGATTTTTCCCCCTGACCGGAAATGATCAGCGGTGTGCGGGCTTCGTCAATCAAAATGGAGTCGACCTCGTCCACGATGGCAAAGGCGTGACCCCGCTGCACCAGCTCGCTGGAGTAGATGCACATATTGTCCCGCAGATAGTCAAAGCCCATCTCATTGTTGGTGCCATAGGTCACATCGGCGGCATAGGCATCCTGCCGCTGCTTGCTGGTAAGGCCATGGACGATCAGGCCGACCTTCAATCCCAGAAAGCGGTGGACCTTGCCCATCCACTCGGAGTCACGCTTGGCAAGATAGTCGTTGACGGTAACAATGTGGACGCCGCGGCCGGTCAGGGCGTTGAGGTAGGCGGGCAGGGTAGCCACCAGCGTTTTTCCCTCGCCGGTCTTCATTTCGGCGATGCGGCCCTGATGCAGCACAATGCCGCCTACCAGCTGTACCCGGTAGGGGCGCATACCCAGCACACGGTCTGCCGCCTCCCGCACGGTGGCAAAGGCTTCCGGCAGCAGATCGTCCAGCGTTTCACCCTGCTGAAGACGCTCTTTGAATTCGGCGGTCTTGGCCTGAAGCTGGGCGTCGGTCATGGCTTTATATTCATCGGCCATGGATTCAATTTTATCAACGATGGGATAAATGGACTTCAGCTCCCGGGAGCTGGAATCACCAAACAGTGTTTTCAAAAGACCCATGATAGTAGAAACATCCTTTCTGCTCCCGTCCGCGGCGGGAGTTCAGTATCACCATAATAAATCCCAGATAGCATATCACAAACCACATGAAAATGCAAAGAAAATCAGGCGTTTGCGAAAAAAGTTCATAATTATTGGAAGGAATGCCTGCTTGTGAAAGACGGTACAAAAACAGCGGGAAACCCGTTCGCTACACTTCGTCATCCAGCAGCATCCGGATCCGGCTCAAAACGGTGCCCTCACCGGTGCTGGCGTCATAGTCCACGCTTACCAGCCGGATGTCCGGCAGCTTTCGCTGCAAAGCGGCATACTGTCCCTTTCCGAAAATATGCCCCGGCAGGCAGGCGAAAGGCTGAACGCACAGGATCTTCCGGACGCCCTGTCCGGCCCAGCCGGCAATCTCGGCGGACACCAGCCATCCATCCGCCACAGTGACCTGCAGCGGTGCATATCCTTCCGCCATGCGCTTGAAGTCCGGAAACGAGGGGAGCGTAAGATAACCGGCTTCGCGGAGAATCGCGGTCATCTCCCTTTGGACTCCGGCGGTATAGCCGCGCACCGCCTGATAAAAGGCGCGCTGGGGCGCCGGACCTTTCAGGGCGTGGGAATCCATGTAATAGAGCGCCTGCCAGGTAAGGCCTCCGGTGCAGATGCGCACGTGCTCTGATGCCAGATAACCGCGCAGATCCCAGTTGCCCAGACGGCAGTGCTTGGTATAGATCTCGCCTGCCAGCGCCACGGTCTGCACAGAGCGCGCGGTCACTGCAAGACGGCGGAAGCTGTCTGTGATGTCCCGGCAGCGAGCGAGAATGAGCCGGCGGGAGGGGGCGCGCCCCTGCTCCAGTTCCCGGCTCAAAACGTCCATCCACTGCTGCCACAGCGCTTCCGCCGAGCCGGGAACGGCTTCAAAGGGGCGGGTCTGATCCCGAAGCAGTGCCAGCGTGTCTCCCCAGACGGCGGCGGCCAGCGCCTGCCCGACCATGGCGGGCCGGATCACAAGGCTCTGCTCCCGATCAATGTCCCGCACATTCAAAGAGACAAGAGCCGTCCGGGTGTAACCAGCGTGATCCAAAACGCCGCGCATCAGCCGGATGAAGCAGGAGCCGCGGCACTCATCTCCGGCCTGACCGATCAGGACCCCGCAGCGGGCGGGATCGTAGTTTCCGGAGGCCAGAGCGGTGAGTACCTGCCCTGCCACCAGATGGGCCGGATAACACAGATCGCTGTGAAGGTATCGGAGCCCCAAGTGGGCCTGCTGGGGATCCGCCGCTGTCAGCAGAACCGGTTCCCAGCGGGATGAGGCAAAGACATGCCGCAGCAGGGGAAACCAATCGTCCAGTAAAGACGGGATCAGCAGTATCCGGGATGCCAAGGGATCACCTCCCGTTTCGTTTGACTCCAGAATACAGGAAACTATGCGGAAAAACAAGTGTACGCCGCAGCTTCCTCCGGCATGGCCGTTTTTTCGTGCAAACAGGAGGGGAGTGTGGTATACTGAGTAATAAATTAAAAAAGGAGGAAACCGGCAGATGATCGTTTATCGGGAGGAACGGGAATTTCGCAGCGAGGATCTGGAACGGCTGTTTTTGCCGGTCCACTGGCGGTCCGGAAATTATCCGGAGAAATTGCAGCGGGGGCTGCGGAATTCTTCACAAGTGATCTCCGCATGGGACGGAGACCGGCTGGTGGGACTGGTTCGGGGACTGGATGACGGGGAGACAGTAGGCTTTGTGCACTATCTGCTGGTGGATCCGGCATATCAGGGGCGCGGGATCGCCACAGCCCTGATGGAGCGGCTGATGGAGCGGTATCAGCATTTGCTGCATGTCAAGCTCATGCCCTCCAATCCGGACACGGTCCCTTTTTATGAAAAGTTTGGTTTCCGGCGGTATGACAAATATACGGCGCTGGAGCTGGAGAATCTGTAATTGTACTTTTGGCAGGAGTGTGGTACTATATTCCCGAAGGAACAGCCCTTGGATATACGAAATGTAAGGAGGTCCCCCATATGAAGCTGAGTTTTTACGGCGCGGATCAGTGCGTCACCGGCAGCTGCCATTGTCTGGAGGTCGGCGGCAAGCGTATTCTGGTGGATTGCGGTCTGCAGCAGGGCCGGGATGAGGTGGACAACGGCGCCCTGCCCTTTGCGGCGGGCAGTATTGATTTCGTGCTCATTACCCATGCCCATATCGACCATTCCGGCAGGGTGCCCATGCTCATCAAGCAGGGGTTTCAGGGCCGGATCCTCACCACCCGGCTCACGGCGGATCTGCTGGATATCATGCTGCTGGACTCCGCCCACATTCAAGAATCTGATGCCGAGTGGAAAAACCGCAAGGCGGAGCGTTCCGGCGCGCCTAGAGTGGAGCCGCTGTACACCATTGAAGACGCGGCGCGGGTGCGGGAATTTATGACCACCTGTGAATACGGGCAGACGGTGGAGCTGTGCGAGGGCGTGACGGTGGAATTCGTGGATGCAGGACATTTGCTGGGTTCCGCCAGCATTCTGGTCCATGCCACGGAAAACGGCGTGACTAAGAATCTGGTGTTTTCAGGAGACATCGGCAACATCAACCAGCCGATCATTCGTGACCCGACCTATCTGAAAGGCGCGGATTATGTGGTCATGGAGTCTACCTATGGCGACCGGAACCATACGGAGGTCTGGAGCTACACCGATGATCTTGCACGGATCATCGATGAGACCATCGGCCGCGGCGGCAATGTGGTCATCCCGTCCTTTGCGGTGGGCCGCACGCAGGAGCTGCTGTACTTTATCCGGGAGATCAAGGACGCGGGGCTGGTGAAATCCAATCCGGACTTCCCGGTGTATATCGACTCGCCTCTGGCGAAAAAAGCCACGACCATTTTCACCGGCGACCTGCGGGGATATCTGGATGAAGATGCGCTGGCACTGGTGCAGGACGGCACGCATATGTTCAACTTTACGAATCTCCGGATGACGGAAACCAGCGAGGAGTCCAAGGCGCTGAATATGGATCCCACGCCCAAGGTCATCATTTCCGCCTCCGGCATGTGCGATGCCGGCCGGATCCGCCATCATCTCAAGCATAATCTCTGGCGGCATGAGAGCAGTGTTGTGTTCGTAGGCTATCAGGGAGAAGGAACTCTGGGCAGGGCGCTGCTGGAGGGAGCCAAAAGTGTAAAGCTCTTCGGTGAGGAGATCGCCGTCAATGCCCAGATCGTGAATTTCAAGGGCCTCAGCTCCCATGCGGATCGGGATCATCTGCTCTCATGGATCCAGAGTTTTCAGGAGCCCAAGCCCCAGCACGTTTTTGTGGTCCACGGCGACCGGGAGGTGGCGCCCTTCTTTGCCCAGAGCCTTTCAACGCTGGGATTTACGGCCCATGCCCCCCAGTATACGGAGGTTTACGACCTGATTGCCGATAAGGTGCTGGAGACCGGCTATCTGCCGGAGCGGAAGAGCCGGTCTGCCGCCACCGGAGCGCGCATTTCCTCCGCTTACGAGCGGCTGGTGGCAGTGGGCGAGATGCTCATGGCGTCCATCAAGCGCTCCAAGGGACGGGACAACAAGTCTCTGGCCCGCTTTGCCGACCAGCTGCGCCAGCTGCTGGAGAAGTGGGAGAGCTGAGAAATCTGCCGTGCTGTCCTGCCGGAACGGCAGGGGCGGGGCGCCAACTGTTTACAAGCGGCCCGAAGGGGCGGGACGCATCCCGCCCTTTCGGGCTTCCGCACCGCAGAAGCGGACATATTTCCGCAGGCACTGCCTGCGCACCCAGAGGTCATTATGGAAAAACTGATTGAAAACCATCTTTATACCGGAACGGTGGAGAGTTACTCCAGCGAGGGACTAGGCATTGTGCGGCTGAATGGTGCCGTGGTGTTCGTCCCGCAGGCTGTCCGGGGCGAGACTGTCGATTTGAAGATCACAAAGGTCATGAAGACCTGCGCCGCCGGAAAGATCGTCCGGATCAAGACGCCGTCTCCGGAGCGCACAAAACCGGAGTGCCCCTATTACGGCGCCTGCGGCGGCTGTGATTTTCAGCATCTGAGCTACACGGAGGAACTGTGGGCGAAGCGCCGGCGAGTGCAGGATGCGCTGGAGCGTCTGGGGGGGACCGGACTTCAGGTGGAGGAGATTCTGGGAGCCAAGGACCCCACCCACTACCGCAATAAGAGCCAGTATCCTGTCGGAGCTGACGGAGCCATCGGTTTTTTCCGGGCAAGGACCCATCAGGTGGTGCCGGTGGAGCGCTGTCTCATCCAGTCAGAGGTTTCTGATCAAACGGCAAAAGCAGTTGGAGAGTGGATGAAGCGGTATCGGATCACCCCCTATGATGAGCGGACAGGGAAGGGCTTGGTGCGCCATGTTTATGTGCGGGTGAACCGGAAGGGAGAGAGCCTTTGCTGCCTCGTTGCCAACGGCAGGAAAGTGCCGCGGGAACCGGAGCTGGCGGCCTATATCCGGGCGGCTGCGCCCCGGACGGCGGGCGTGGTGCTGAATACCAACTGCAAACAGGGCAATGTGATTCTGGGAGAAAAATACCGGACGCTATGGGGACAGGATTTTCTGCTGGATACCCTCTGCGGGTTGACCTTCAAGCTGTCGGTGCCCTCTTTTTATCAGGTGAACCGGGAGCAGGCAGAGGTGCTGTATGACAAGGCGCTGGAGTTTGCAGGACTCACCGGACAGGAGACGGTTTTGGATCTTTACTGCGGCACTGGGACCATTACCTTGTGTCTGGCGCGGCGGGCAAAGCGGGTCATCGGCGCGGAGATCGTGCCTCCCGCCATTGCGGATGCACGGGAAAATGCGCGGCGCAACGGGATCGAAAATGTGGAATTTTTCTGCGGAGATGCGGCGGCGGTGGCAGCAAAGCTGGAAGAAGACGGGTTGCGGCCCGATGTGATCACGGTGGACCCGCCCCGCAAGGGTCTGAGTCCGGAGGTGATCGCTTCCGTAACAGCCATGGGACCGGCGCGGGTGGTATATGTCTCCTGTGACCCTGCGACTCTGGGACGGGATGTGAAGATTTTCCAAGAGCTGGGGTACCAAGCGGTTCGTGCCTGCGCGGTGGATATGTTCCCCGGAACACGCCACGTGGAGACGGTGGTTCTTTTGTCCAGAGACGATGCAGGATCGCTGCGGGCAATCCGGGAAGAAACGAAGATCGGATGAATGCGGCGCCGCTGTCTGCGGGCCGGCTGTTTCCGGATGGACTGCAGAAGACTGCGTGGAGCCTGCGATATTTTTGGATTGGACGAAAGTGCAGATTTATGAGAGGGGAGACTGCCGTTGGACCGACATCTTTTGAAAAACATCATCATTCTGATTCTGGTGTTGGTAAACGGATTTCTGCTGGGCGCACTTGTCCTGCGGAAAACAGCGGAAAACCACACGCGCCAACAGGCAGAAGAGCAGATGGTGGAGCTGTTCGCGGCGGACAGCATCACGCTTTATCCGAATGCGATCTCAAAGGAGACGCTTCCGCCTTCCCTCACACTGCTGCGGGATACCGGGCGGGAACGGCAGGCTGCCGCGTTTTTTCTGGGGGATGATCTGGTGGAAACGGATGAGGGCGGCGGTATCAGCACCTATACCGGAGCGTTGGGAACGGCGACCTTTCGCTCCAGCGGCAGCTTTGATATCAAAGGAAATCTGGCAAACAAGGATGCCGAGAATGTGTGTCGGGCCTTCTGTCAGGAGTTTTCCTATGATGTGTCCGCCTTTGTGCTGGATGAAACCGGCTCCGGCAGCGGTACAGCGGTGTTCCGCTGCGAACATCTGCCGGTGTTCAACTGCACCGTGGTCTTTACGCTGGAGCAGGGCCGCCTGACCGCCGTGAGCGGAACACTGCTTCCTGCGGAAGGCACTCCGTTCCAAGAAGCGCGGGAACCGCTGACTGCCCCGGGCGCGTTGATCGCCTTTCAAAAGGCTCATCGGGAAAGCGGCGCTGTGGGTTCAGCCGTCATGGAGATGTATGCCTGCTATGAACTGCAGAGCGCAGCGTCCTCCGCTTTGACCTTGACACCTGTCTGGTGTGTAGTGACGGACATTGCCAATTATTATGTCAATGCCGTTTCCGGAGTGGTTACTTCGGGCTGAACCTTCCGTTTTTTGAGCTTTTCATGAAGTTTCATGAAGTATAAAAGGAAAGGTTTGCATTTTTCCGCTTCGTGTGCTATGCTAATTATGTTTGTATGCCGCGGTGCGGCGCTGCCCGCACCCTTTTCCGCGGTTTGCTGGCTGGATGCTGGTATGAAGCGCCGCCAGACGGGCAAACTGTCCTTACCAAAGCACAGCTCATGGCTGTAAGCTGCTTGAAGAGAGGGTCACCATTTTGACGAAATATATTGTACAGGGCGGAAAACCCCTGTTTGGAGAAGTAGAGATCAGCGGCGCAAAGAACGCCGCTGTTGCCATCATTCCCGCCGCCCTTTTGGTGGACGGGATTTGCCGCATTGAAAACATTCCTCAGATTTCCGATGTTACGCTTTGCCTGAAAATTCTGGAGGATCTGGGGGCCGGGATTCGCTGCATCAACCGCCACACGGTAGAGTTGGACTGCAGCCGCATCCGGACCACCCGGACCAATTATGAGATGTCCCGGAAGATCCGCGCCTCCTATTACCTCATCGGCTCTTTGCTGGGCCGCTTCGGGGAGGCGGAGGTTGCCATGCCCGGCGGCTGCAATTTCGGCGGTGTCCGCCCCATCGACCAGCATGTCAAGGGGTTTGCGGCGTTGGGCGCCAAGGTATCTGTGGAGGGCGGCTTCATCCATGCCTCTGCTGGAGAGCAGGGACTGCGGGGCGCCAATATCTATCTGGATGTGGTATCCGTAGGCGCCACCATGAATATCATGATGGCGGCGGTGATGGCAAAAGGCGTCACTGTCATTGAAAATGCTGCCAAGGAACCTCATATCGTAGATCTTGCCAACTTCCTGAACTCTATGGGCGCTAATATCCGCGGCGCAGGCACCGATACCATTAAAATCGACGGAGTGGACCGCCTGCGGGGAGGGAGCTATGCCATCATCCCCGATCAGATCGAAGCGGGCACGTATATGGCCGCTGTTGCTGCGACCGGCGGGCAGGTGCTGGTGAAGAATATCATCCCCAAGCACATGGACTGCATCACCGCCAAGCTTCTTGAGATGGGCGTTGAAGTGGAGGAAAACGGCGACACGCTGCTGGTTCGCCGCAACGGCAGACTGCAGAAAACCAACATCAAGACACTGCCTTATCCCGGCTTCCCCACGGATATGCAGCCGCAGATCACCACGGTCCTCTCGCTGGCTGAGGGCACTTCGCTGGTGACAGAGGGCGTCTGGGGCAGCCGCTACCGCTATGTAGATGAGCTGAAACGGATGGGCGCCAATATTCAGGTGGATGATAAGACCGCCGTGGTAGAAGGGGTGGACCATCTGACCGGTGCGCCGATTCAGGCCTATGACCTGCGCGCCGGCGCTGCGCTGGTGATCGCCGCGCTGGCTGCCCATGGACAAAGTGAGATTACGCAGGTTCAATACATTGAACGGGGTTATGAGGATATCATTGAAAAGCTGCGGGCTCTCGGCGCCGATATCCGCGCTGTGGAGGAATCGGAGGCGGCAGAGGCTGCCAATGTGGGCTGAAGTGTACACCGGTATTTGAATGGAATGAACGTCCGCCGAGGAGGGCGACCTTTTTGGCAGTCCCTCCGGCGGACGTTTTCTGCGTATTCGTATCGGACTGCTTTCCCAACTCAGAGAAACGAGGTTGTTGTTTGATTACCCTACATACACTGGCCAGCGGTTCCTCCGGAAATGCCCTGCTGCTCTCCTGCGGCGAGACGCATCTGCTGGTGGATGCCGGCATCTCCTGCCGCCGCATTACCGCCGGATTACGGGAACTGGGTTTGACGCCCACGGACCTGCACACGATCCTGATTACCCATACCCATGGGGACCATATTTCGGGACTTCCTGTGCTGCTCAAGCACACCGCCTGTCCCGTCCGTGCCCTTCCGCGCACCTGCAGAGAGCTGGAGTACCGTTTGGCGGACAGCGTCAGCAGCCGATTGCTTCCGTTGGAGCCATGCAGTGCGGAATGGATAGAAGGCTGTGCCGTTACCGCCATTCCGGTTTCTCACGATGCCCCGGGCGCCTGCGGCTACCGGTTTGACACAGAAGAGGGCAGTGTGGGTGTGCTGACGGACACCGGATTCATTACGGATGAGGCGATGGAGTGCCTGCCGGGAGTCGATCTGGCGGTGCTGGAGGCCAACCATGACGTGGAGTACCTCCGCAGCGGCCCTTATCCCTATTCCTTGAAGCAGCGCGTTCTGGGACCGGCAGGCCACCTTTGCAATGAGGAGGCTGCCCGGTTTGCCGTGACGCTGGCGGAAGCCGGAGCGGGGGAGATCGTGCTGGCGCATCTCAGTCGGGAAAATAATACGCCTGCGATGGCGCAGCATACGGTGGAAACCGCCTTGTCTGCTGCCGGACTGCATCCGGCGGTATCCGTGGCCCCGCGGGACTGCCTCAGCCGCGGCTATACGGTGGTCAGGAGGGTTGTATGCAGAAAGTGACCATCCTCTGTGTGGGAAAGCTGAAAGAGAAATTCTATGCTGACGCGGCGGCGGAATACAGCAAGCGCCTTTCCAGATTTTGCAGGCTGGAAATTCTGGAATTACCGGAGGAGCGCCTGCCGGAGACCCCGTCCAAGGCGCAGATCGATGCGGCGCTTTCCAAAGAGGCTGAAGCGATCCGGACGAAGATTCCGGCCTCTGCCTTTGTCATTGCCATGTGTGTGGAGGGGAAGCTTCGCTCCAGTGAAGAACTGGCTGATTTGATGGAGGGCTGTGCCAGTCGCGGCGGAAGCCATGTGGTTTTCCTGATCGGCGGCTCTTTTGGGCTGCATCCGTCCGTGAAGGCGCTGGCTGCGGAAAAGCTCTCCATGTCCCCCATGACGTTTCCCCACCATCTGGCCCGTGTGATGCTGCTGGAGCAGGTCTACCGGGCATATCAGATCAATGCCGGGAGCCGTTATCACAAATAAAAACACAGCATTCCGGAAACGATCCCTTTTCTGGAATGCTGTTGAAGCGCTGCTGTCCCGCGTCTATCCGGGCAGCGCCTGAGTTAGAAGTTACGATCATCAAGAAGGAGGACGAACAGAATGGATTTTATGAAGACCTACGAGCACTGGCTCAGCAGCCCCGCTTTGTCCGCTCAGGAAAAAGCGGAATTGGAGGCGATTCGGGGTGATGAAAAAGAAATCGAATCCCGCTTTTTTGACCAGCTTGCGTTTGGTACTGCCGGACTTCGGGGCACCATGGGCGTTGGCCTGTACCGGATGAACGTCCATGTGATCCGCCATGCCACGCAGGCCTTTGCGCAGGTGGTGCTGGCTGAGGGCCCTGAAGCGGTGAAGCGCGGCGTGGCCATCTGCTTTGACTGCCGCAACAATTCTGACCGGTTTGCACGGGAAGCTGCCTGCGTTATGGCGGGCAACGGCATCCCTGTGCGGCTTTTTGACGCGCTGCGGCCGACTCCGGAGCTGAGCTTTGCCGTGCGGGAGTATGGCTGTATCGCCGGAATCAATATCACCGCCAGCCACAATCCGAAAGAGTACAACGGCTACAAGGTCTATTGGGAGGACGGCGCACAGCTGCCGCCGAAGCACGCGGATGAAGTCGCCCGGATGATGCGGGAGCTGGATGTGTTCGACTGCGTGAAAACCATGGAGTATGATGCTGCCGTGGCAGAGGGGCGGATTGTGCTCATGGGCGCGGAAACGGACGAGAAGTTCCTTGCCAGAGTAATGGCGCAGGTCAATGACAAAGCGGTTGTGGAACAGGTAGCCGATACCTTCAAAATGGTGTATACGCCCTTCCACGGTACCGGCTATCAGCTGATTCCGGAAGCGCTGCGACGTTTGGGAATGAAGCATGTGATCTGCGTGCCGGAACAGATGGTCATTGATGGGAATTTCCCCACGGTTGTCTCTCCCAATCCGGAAAATCCGGAGGGATTCTATCTGGCGGTGGAAATCGCCAAGCGGGAAGGCGCGGACTTTATTCTGGGGTCTGATCCGGATGCCGACCGGGTGGGCATCATGGTCAATACCGGTGATGGGGAATTCAAGGTCATTTCCGGCAACCAGACCGGCGTCTTGATGCTGGACTATCTGATTGGCGCCATGAAGCGCAAGGGCACGCTTCCGGAAAAGCCTGTGGCCCTCAAGACCATTGTCACCACGGAAATGGCACGAAAAGTGGCGGAGGTCAACGGACTTGAGAGCTACGATACCTTCACCGGTTTCAAATTTTTGGCGCAGAAAAAGGATCAGCTGGAATCCTCCGGTCAGGGCAATGTGATTTTCGCCTATGAGGAGTCCTACGGTTATATGATGGGCGATTATGTCCGGGATAAAGACGCCGTTACCGCCGCCCTGATTCTGACGGAAATGGCGGCGTGGTATGCAAGTCAGGGGATGACCCTGTATGATGCGCTGCAGGCCCTGTATCAAAAATACGGGTTCTATGGGGAAAAGACGCTGAATCTGGTCATGCCGGGTCTGGACGGCCTGAAAAAGATGGCGGCTCTTATGAGCGGCCTGCGGGCGGAGCCTCCTGTTGAAATTGTGGGAGTGGCAGTTCGGGAGCAGAAGGATTATCAGGACGGCAGTGTGGTCTGCGTTGCGACCGGAGAACGCAGTACCATGGAACTGTCCGGTTCCAATGTGCTGCGCTATGAGATGTCTGACGGCACCAGCCTCATTGTCCGCCCCTCCGGTACGGAGCCGAAGGTCAAGGTATACATTCTGGCCAATGGCAGTACCCGGGAGGTGTGCGATCAAAAGGTCGCAAAGTATACTGTGTGGGCAGAGGGCCTGAAAAATTAAATGCGGAAAAAGACCGCAGCCGGATCCGGCTGCGGTCTTTTTTGCGTGCGGGGCTCATATCTTTCTGATAAGTCTATTGGAAAGGAAGTGCGCCCATGAAACAGCAGTATCCCTTTTCGCTGCCGCCTCTTCCGGCCTCTTATGATGCTTTGGCGCCGCAGCTGAACGGATGTACGCTGTATTTTCACCACGATCAGCACTTTGTCGCCTATGTAGAGACATTGAACCGCCTGCTGGCCCCCTATCCGGATTATCAGCGCTGGTCATTGGAGCAGCTTTGTCTGGAATGGCGTCAGCTGCCGGACGAGATCCGTCTAAGCGTGCGGGACAATGCCGGCGGCGTCTACAATCATGATCTGTATTTCAAAACACTGGCGCCGGCGTCTGCCGGCGGTCCGTCCGGTGCGCTGAAAGACGCCGTCATGCGGGAGTTCGGAAGCTTGCAGGCATTGCGGACGGCTTTGAAAGCAGCTGCACTGGGACAGTTCGGCTCTGGGTGGGCGTGGCTGGTGTTTGACCGCGGGGGCCGCTTGTCGATTCAAAAGACTGCCAATCAGGAAACACCCCTTCCCCTGCATCCGCTGCTGTGCTGCGATGTATGGGAGCACGCCTATTACCTGCAATATCAGAACCGTCGGGCGGAATATTTTGATAACTGGTGGCAGCTGCTCAACTGGCCGATGATCTCGGATGCTTACCGTTGGGACGCATAATATACAAAGAGGTGGTCGGAATGCGGCGGATCTATCTTTGGGGAACACCGGAACAATACGGAAATTACCGTCGAGCCGTGGAAGCTGCCGGAGGGACCGTCCAATTTCGCGGAAATCCGGCAGAATGCTGGGCATTGCTGCTTCCGGGCGGAGGAGATTTGGAGCCATGGCGCTATGGGGAAGAAAACACGCAGTCAGGAAATCTGGATCCGGAGCGTGATCAGATGGAGCTTTTCCTGCTGGACTGGTTTTTGAGCCGGAAAAAACCGGTTTTGGGGATCTGCCGTGGAATCCAAGTAATCAATGTATATTTTGGAGGAACACTGGTACAGGATGTGCCGGATCACGCTGCGATCGGTCGGCAGGACCGCATTCATGGAATCCGCAATATCGGCTCGCCATTGACGGAGGCCTGCGGCAGTCCCGACATGGTAAACAGCGCCCATCATCAGGCATTGGACCGGCTCGGTACAGGTCTGCGGGTCGTGCAGTGGGCGGAAGATGGCGTTCCGGAGGGGATCTGCCATGAACGGTTTCCGGTGTGGGGGGTCCAATGGCATCCGGAGCGGTTCCGGGGGGAAGCCGGAAAACGGTTGATAGCAGCCTTCCTCACAGATCACTGAAGGTAAGAAAACGAGAAAGGGGGACGAAAAGAAAAAACTTTCCAATTACGATATTTTTTTCACCGAACCGCTTGACAGTACTGTATTTCCATGGTATTATATCCAAGCTGACATTTTCCACGGAGGGCGAACGCAGGTGTAGCACAATGGTCAGGGCACCAGCCTTCCAAGCTAGTTTTTAGACGACTGTACCCCTTGGGGCGCAGTCGTTTTGTGTTTTCTGGGTGCAACCTTTGGCAACCAAGATTTTTGGCTGGTTTACATAAAACTATCGAGAAATAAATATAGGGACGGACTAGGCTGATGTGTGGCATAGTCCGTCCTTTTCGGTTCTTTCAGCCTACCAGATACTCAGATGCAGAGTTCAACATCTCTGCGGTCTCCGGTTCTTTTGACTTTCTTCGGTAGTGTGTATAAATTCTCAGCGTCATCTCTAGGGTGCTGTGTCCGGCGAGATACTGCACCCGCTTTACGTCCAAGCCCGATTCCACCCACTGCGTAATGCAGGTGTGTCGAAGCTGATGTGGATGACACTTGAAGTCCAAGGTTACACGGATGGGACCGTTTCTCCCTCCGGACACCGTGGCCCCGAGCGGTCGATCCTCAGTAGCTGTCCGAACGTCGATGGCGGACCACATTCTGCGGAAGGAGGCCCGGGTAAGACTCTGTCCGTTTTCCATACTCAGGACATACGGGGAGCTGCTGCGCTTTCGCTCCTGCTCCAGAAATGAATGAAGTACATTAGGGATGGGGATTCTTCGGTGAGCGGCCTCTGTTTTCAGCAGCGTGGTAACCGGTGCGTCGTTCTGATTCGACGGGAAGGTTTTATTGTGCTTCACGGTGAGGATCCTGTTTTTTAGATCAATGTCCTCCCACATCAAGCCCAGAATTTCCCCTCTGCGGAGCCCTGTGGTGAGCGCGATCAGGCAGAAGGTGTAAACCCGGGTCCCCTTTGTTGCGGCCAGCAGAGCCTTCGCTTGCTCACAGGAAAGAGGCTCCACCTCCTCCGGCGGGTCACCTGACGGACCGGCATCTTTACTGATCGGGGAGCGCATGATGATTCCGTTTTCTGTCGCCGTCCGCAGGATCGCCCCGAGGATATGCCAGCACTTCTTTTGGAGAGACTGGCTGAGACCGGATATCGAGCTGAGAAACATCTGGATGTGCAGCGGCTTGATGTCTCGAATCAGGACTCCCGTGAAAAACGGCAGCACATGGTTCTCAAAATTTGCTTTCAGGGTGGCATAGCTGTTCGGGCGCAGCTTTGGTTCTTTGTAGGCCTTCAGCCAAGCTCTGGCGTAGTCATCAAACCGGACGTCGTTCCCCACGTCCACACCGGCACCGGATTCCAACCGCGCCTGTGCAACCTTCTCGTTCAGTTCGGCCTTCGTTTTCCCGCTGACATATACCCGTCTCCCAGACGGAAGAGTGACATGTGTGGCATACTTCTTTTTCGCTTTTGGCATCAAATTCCTCCTTGCAATTCTACCGATAGTAGGATAGAATGAAGGAGCAGACAGGCTCCTTCATTGGTCATGTGGTGTGACTTATATCGAGATTGTTTGCTTCCGTCCTGATGTTCCAGCATCAGGGCGGTTCTTTTTTTTTTATTTACTTTTCGCAGTCAGCATCGGCAGGTCATAGAACCGCTCTACCGTATCAGCCAAACCGCCGCCGTCGTCCATGAACACCTTGGCCTGCTGCCAGATGTCATCGGGGACGCCGTAGTAGGCCTCGGCAATGGCTCCGGTGATCGCAGCCAGAGTATCACTGTCTCCTCCGATGGAAATAGCGTTGCGGATGGCATCCTCGAAGCTCTCGCTTTCAATGAACGCCTGTACGGCATATGGGACCGTACCCTCATTGGTGGAGGCAAAGTGGTCGAACTTATAGGTGGGCCGGATCTCATCCAAGCAGAAATCCCAGCCATAGTAGCGGGAGACATAGTTCATAATGTCATTCCCCGTGCCTCCATGGAGAGCCAGATACACGGCTCCAGCGGTGGCCTGTGCGCCGCAGATGCCGTCCGGATGGTTGTGCGTGATCTCAGCGGACAGCTTTGCAAGTCGCTCACAGTCCTCCAGAGACCGGGCAAACCAAGCGCAGGGGGACACTCTCATTGCAGATCCGTTCCCGCTGCTGTAATAGGGATGGGGATGACGGTCGTCCAGCCACTTCTGGAAGCCCCGACCATAGCCGCGATCCGGATAGGTGCGACCATATCCACGCATCATCTTCAGCATCCAGTTGGAGATCACTGCGTCGGGTACGTCCTCATCCGGGGCCTTCCGTGCTGCGGTCTCCAGCGCTGCGGCAACCGCCACCGTCATCACCGTGTCATCCGTGAAGAAGCAGTTGCGGGAGAACAGGGGGAAGTCCTTTTCCTTAATGTTGTGGAATTCGTAAATGGAACCAACGATATCGCCAATGATTGCACCTTTCATGTCGCATCCTCCTTGTGTTTGTGAGATTGTGAGGACAAGCTATCAAATGGGAGAGGGGGTTGTCAAACCTTCTCTCTTTCTTATTTAATTCTTTCTCTCTTGGTGTTCTCTTTCCTTGGGGGAAACAGGCCGGCGGAGAATTGCTTCTGCGATCCACGGCCACTCCTGTAAGGCATCAAATGGGTCCTCACGACTGTGCACGATATGATACCGCCTCTGCAGCGCCTGATAAAACCGGCGGTGGATCGACTCCCGAACGAGCAGGACGCTGCTGCCCCAAAGAGGGATTCGTCTCCATCCTTCGGGCGGGTCCCGATGATTTGGGTCAAGGAGATAGTATAAGATCTCTGCGGATGGAAAGATGTTCCGCTCCCGCTCGCAATCATCCTCATCGTCCATATTCAGCTCGGTCCACTCAGCACCGGAAGGGCCCTGAGAAACGAGCTGGATCCTCCCATGCCTGCCCATTATACCGGGGTACAAAAAGCAGATGCACCGCAGGTCTTCATACTTCGGATCCGATGTCGTGTATACCAAGTTCCCTTCCGCGTCCATCGTAGTATCCTCCTTCACACGCGATACCTATTTATGTTTTGCGTTACGTTTTGCGGGTGCGCTTTTCCTCTTTTTTCAGGTGCCAAAAATTTTGTTCAGGAATCGTGGACTTTTACGGTTGCGTTTATCGAACATTCGTTCTATAATGGTACTTACACCACATGACCCGTGAAGGGAGGAATCCAATGTCCGATAGACAAGCACTTACTCAGCAAATCCTGACCATGACCCCCGAAGAACTGGACCTTTTTATTTTTCTCGCAGAGAAAGAACTTGGTCTGCAATTGCCCGGAGCGCACGCACCTGATCGTCTGACATCTGATTGATGGTCTGGATCAGCTGCGCGCGGTCCTCGTTCATGCCCTCGACGGAAACGTCAGGGGTTTCTTTATATTTGGGGACATTCATGCCCATGAGCCACAGCACATCGACCCCAAAAGAGTTAGCGATACTTTTCAGGACCGGAACCTTCGGTGACCGTTCTCCTGTCAGATACGCAGATATAGTTGACTTACTGATATTGAGCCGATCAGCTAAGACCCTATACGGAGTATCACCCACCAATTCCTTAAACCGCTCAGCAAAAGTTGTGGACCATGCCTCTTTTGGCTTCTCTATTCCCACAGTTGCACCTCCCTTCTGTGCGTATTTACACAATATCATCTGTTTCCGGATTTAGCAAGAGTATTTTTACAAAACGGAACTAATTTGTCCACAAATAAAAAAATTTGCAGAGAAAGGGTTGACACGAGAGCGCGGGCGTGTTATCGTAAGGATGTCCACAAAACAGAACGGAAGGAGGGAGACGAAAGTGTCTGTCTTGTATCAGAATCTTACGTTGGAAGGACTTGCTCGGGCGAGATTCAAAAGTGTTCAGCAATTAGCAGATATGCTGAAATGGAGTTATTCCAAGACTTACCGCATTATTCGGGGCAAGCAAATACCGGATGCAAATGAAATTAGAGACCTGTCTATCGTCCTTGGAATTTCTTCTCCGGAGGATGTTGTGTCTCTTTTTTCTTTGCTTTGATGTCCACAAAACCGAACACAGCCTAATGTAGCCTACCACAGCACAACACAGCCTAATGCAGCCCATTGGCATATTGGAGGATGAACATGAAAACGAACAATGCACTGGGCGCGAGAGTGCGCCAACTTCGGGCGGAGAAGGGGTATTCCCAAGAGGAGCTATGTAAGCTCTTGGGATGCGTCAGCCGAGGTCAGATCGGGCGCATCGAGAACGGGACCCGGAACGCAGATCGAAACGTCATCCGCGAGATGGCACGGGTCTTCGGTGTTACGGAGTCCTATCTGGTCTGCGGAGAGGACAACCCGACTTCGCTATCAGATACCCCATGCGCGGATATCTTCCGCATCAAGGGCAGACCGAAAGGACGGACCGCGATCCAACTGTACCCCGATACCTCGGACACCCTGCACTTCTTAGCGCGGAAGCACGGCATCACGACTCCCGAACTGCTGGAACAGATCGTGGAGTTTGCCCTGAGTCACATGGACGTGTAAGGAGGATCACACCACATGACCCAAGAAAAAGCATTCACCGTAGACGCATTGGCAGAACGATGGAGCTGCTCCAGAGATGTGGTCTACGAACTCCTGCGGAAGCGGGAGCTGAAGGCGTTCAAAGTCGGTCACTCTTGGAGGATTTCCCCCAGAGAGGTTGACCGTTTTGAGAATTCATAATTTTAAGGAGGAACCTATGAACGAGAAGAATCAAACCATTGTCATCCAGATCACGGGTGACGAGACCATCGCCACCCGCATCCCGACAGGGTGGCCCGGAGACAACATGACCCGTGCCCATGCCATGCGGCATCCCGACGACGCATTCGATGCCTACATCGCCGCACGGGTGGCGCTGGACCGGCTGTTCGGGAAGGACGAGGAGCGGGTGTTCCGGGAGTGCGATGAGGAGAAGACGCCGGAGCTGGAAACGCCCCGATGGAAGGTCGGTGACTGGATCGTCGCTACGGGATCTCCCATCGGCAAGGAGTACTGGGGAAAGGCCGGGCAGGTAATCCGAGTGGAGACTTTCGTTGGCTATTGCGTATACGAAGCCGAATTCCTTGATGCCAAAGGCCGCCGCGTATCGCAGCATTGGAGCACGTGTGGTCCCGATCGCAGTGTTCGGGCGGCGACGGCAGAAGAAGTCCGGGACGCTGAGAAGGTCACCAAAGGGGCGTTCCAAGTGGGCGACATTGTGAGGGTCGTGAACCCCGTACCACCCATATTTGGCGGCTATAAGAAGGGCGATGTCGCTGTGGTGACCAAAGTCGACCGACCTGCGCTGTTCGTCGACGACTGGTTCTACAACATCCGGATCCGCAGTAAGGAGCACAAGGACACCGAGGCCCGCGTACTGGGGCATGAGCTGGAGCTGGTGCATCGGGGCGGAAAGAAGAAAGGCGGCGCGAAGTGATGACCAACGCTGAGAGACGCGCCATTCTGGAAGGCGCCCAAGAGCGGACGTATGCCGCGCTTGCTGAGGTTGATGCGTGGGACGCAACCACCGTCAACAATCTTCTGCACAATATCGCAGAATTCGATGATCTCCTCAACAACAATGTCCGGTTTATGCAGAAAGACGAGCAGCCTGCCACCTCTGCCACAGGAGATCCGGAGACCCCTGCCGGCGCAGGCGAAGTGAAAGGCACCGAGGGGGATCGAGGAGATCCGGCACCGGAGTCTGCGCCCGAGCACACGGAAGAGCCTCCCCCCGAAGCCGAGCCTATGACCAAAGACGAGGTCAAGGCCAAGCTGCTGGAGCTCTCCAATCAGTGCGATGCGCTGGACATTGCGGCAGTCATGGACAGCATGGGGTACTCCAAGTTATCCGAGGTACCTGCGGCTCAATACGCTGAGCTTTTGCGGCGGACCGAAGCGGTAGTAAAGGAGCTGAGCTGATGCCCCCGTCCCTACATGCCGTTCTGGGTGCGTCCAGTGCGCACCGGTGGCTCGCCTGCACCCCATCTGCAAGGCTCAGTGAAAAACTGACTGAACGGTTTGGGAGCGAGAGTTCGCCCTACGCTGCAGAGGGGACCAAAGCCCACGCGCTGGCAGAGCTGAAGGTGCGGAAAGCCTTTTACGATGCGGACGGGATGTCCGCCGCAAAACATTCCCGCATGTCTCCGGCGCAGCAGGAATCGTATCCCGGTATCAACCAGTTCCGGTTCCAGTCCCTCCGTGATGAACTGGGGGACATTCCGAAGGACATGGAACAGGCCACGGACAGCTACTGCGATATCGTGATGGAGAAGTACCTGTCCGCCAAAGAGACCGACCCCTCTACACAGCTCTATCTGGAGCAGCGACTGGACTACTCGAAGTGGGTTCCATCCGGATTCGGAACCGGCGACTGCTTGATCGTCAGCGATTCCATGCTGGAGGTTTGCGACTATAAGCACGGCAAGGGAATCCCGGTCCATGCGGTGGACAATCCCCAGCTTCGGCTCTATGGCCTCGGTGCAATGGACCGGTTTGGCAAGCTGTATGACTTCCCAGCGGTCCGCATGACCATTATCCAGCCGCGTCTGGAAAGTGTATCGGAGGAAACCCTTTCTCGCGAGGCGCTGACACAGTGGGCGGAAAAAGACGTTGTGGAAAAAGCGAAGATGGCTTGGGCGGGAACCGGTGACTACGTACCGGGGGAGCACTGCCAGTTCTGCGCAGCGAAAGCCGTGTGCGCAGCCCGGGTCTCACAGGCTTTGCAGATCTTCCAGTATGGTCTGGAGACCCCCGGCCTGATTCCGGACGAGCAGATCCCCGGGATCCTCGGGATGCTGGACGACGCAGAGTCTTGGATTCACGACATCCGCACGTATGCAGAGAATCAGGCACTGCGCGGTCAGGTATGGCCGGGATACAAATTGGTTCGGGGGAAGAAACCGAACCGGCGCTGGTCTGACCCTGATGAGGTTAAGGCCCAGCTGCTAAGAGCAGGCTACCCCTCCGACCAGTTCGAGGAGACAAAGCTGAAACCCGTAGGCGAAATTGAAAAAGCACTGGGGAAAACGGCGTTCCGCGCACTGGTCGGCGGGTTGGTCTCGCAGGGAGAGGGAAAGCTGATCCTTGTTCCTGCGGACGATAAACGCGTGGAGTTCGCGTCTGCGGATGTGGATTTCCAAGACTTACTTTCCTGACTTCACTTGTTACTTTTCTGACTTCACTTCTTACTTTTCTGACTTCACTTCTTACTTTTCTAACTTCATTTCTTAATTTATAGGAGGAAACAAACCATGGCTAACTTTAACAAGAAAATCTCTGAAACTGCTGTCCGTGTAGGCCCCGTCCGCTTCAGCTACGCCTACGTATTCTCCCCCCGGAAGAACGAGGATGGCACCGACGGCAAGTACAGCGTCCAGCTGCTGATCCCCAAGAGCGACACGGCTGCACTGGAGATCATCACCAACGCCATCAACGCTGCAAAGCAGGCCGGCGTCAGTGGAAAGTGGAACGGGAAGATGCCCCCCGCCTCCAAGCTGAAGACCCCTCTGCGGGATGGCGATGACGAATATCCCGATGACGATACCTATGCGGGTATGTATTTCATGAACGCCAGCTCTGCCACCAAGCCCGGTGTCCGCGTTCTGGAAAACGGGATGATGAGCGAGGCTCTGGACGGTGATGACTTTTACAGCGGCTGCTATGGCTGTGCCACGGTGAACTTCTTCGCTTATAACACCAGCGGCAACGTGGGTATTGCCGCAGGACTGAACAACCTTGTGAAGACCCGCGACGGCGAAAAGCTGGGCGGCGGTCACAGCGCCGAAGAGGACTTTGCAGATCTGGTAGAGCAGGCGGCCTCCTGCTTGGATTGATAGGAACGTTTATGGATAATCCGGGGCAGGTGATCGGCCTGCCCCGGCCACACACGGAGGGTGAGAATGGCAGATACATTAAGTGTTGATATCGAGACATACAGCGAGACGGACATTGGGAAGTGCGGATCCTTCCGCTATATCGAAGATCCCCGATTCGAGATCATGCTGCTGGCTTACGGTTACAACGACGGTCCGATCGAAGTGCTGGATCTTCTCAGCGGAGATGTGGTGCCGGAATCACTGATGCGGGACCTCTACGATCCCCGCGTGGTGAAGACCGGATGGAACAACGCATTCGAGCGGTATGCCTTCTGGAAGCACTTCGGACGCTACTGCCCACCGGAACAGTGGGAGGACTCCATGGTTCTTGCTGCACAGTGCGGTCTGCCGGCCTCCTTGGACGCCGCCGGTAAGGCACTGGGGCTCGGGGAGGATGCCGCAAAAATGAAGGAGGGCAAGGCACTGATTCGCTACTTCTGCTCTCCTTGCAAAGCAACCAAGGTGAACGGCGGTCGCACCCGGAATCTGCCGGAACACGCCCCGGAAAAATGGGAGACCTTCAAGCTATATAACGGGCAGGACGTTGTTGCAGAGCGCACGATCCGGAACCGGCTCCTTCGATGGAGACCGAATGAACGAGAGCACCGGTTCTGGTGTCTGGACGCACGGATCAATGAAAAGGGAATGCGGATTGATACGCAGCTGGCGGTCAACGCCGTTGCCATGGACAACCGCTACAAAGAAGAACTGACGGCAAGGGCAGTGGAGATCACTGGTCTGGAAAACCCCAAAAGTGTCAGCCAGATCAAAAACTGGCTCAAGGATCAGGAGGGGAAGGAGTTTCCAAGCCTCAACAAAAAGGTGATCGCGGACGTGGTAACACAGCTCCAGTCCGAGGATGCAAAGGAGTTCATGGCGCTTCGGTCGGAGCTCTCCAAGTCTTCTACCGCCAAGTATGAGGCCATGCTGCGATCCGTCTGCCCTGACGGACATGGGAAAGGATACTTCCAGTTCTACGGAGCAAACCGAACCGGGAGATTTGCTGGCCGGTTGGTACAACTCCAAAATCTTCCGCAGAATCACATGGAGGATCTGGACCAGTGCCGGGATCTGGTCCGGCGCGGAAAGTACACGACTCTGAAAGCACTGTATGACGGGGTGAGCAAGCCCCTCAGCGAACTGATCCGGACAACACTGATTCCGGAAGAGGGTGGAAAAATTCTGGTGGCAGACTTCAGTGCCATTGAGGCCCGCGTGATTGCGTGGTTCGCCGGAGAGGAATGGCGGCTGGATGTCTTCCGTAACGGCGGTGACATCTATTGCGCCTCTGCCAGCCAGATGTTCAAGGTTCCGGTCGTGAAGCACGGGGAGAACGGACACCTTCGGCAGAAGGGCAAGATCGCCGAGCTGGCGTTGGGTTACGGTGGAGGCGTCAATGCGCTGAAAGCGTTCGGAGCGGACAAGATGGGCATGACTGAGGAGGAAATGCAGGAGACGGTAGACCTGTGGAGAGAATCTAGCCCCCGCATCTGCGAACTGTGGCGGGCACTGGAAAAGGCTGCGATCCGCTCAGTTGTCCGGCATGGATCCACCACTGCCAGCATGGGGAATGTGCGGTTTGATTATGAGGACGGAATCCTCTGGATGAATCTCCCCAGCGACCGTCGAATCGCTTATTACGGGGCCAGATACGAAGAAAGTCGCTGGAAACCCGGAAAGAAAGCGCTGAGTTACATGGGTGTGAACCAGCAAAGCAAAAAATGGGAGCGGATCGAAACATGGGGTGGAAAATTGACAGAAAATCTTGTTCAGGCCACCGCGAGAGATTGCCTGCGGGAATCCATGCTGGCTTTGGACGAAGAAGGTTACGACATCCGCGCCCACGTTCACGATGAGGTGATTGTGTCTGAGCCCATTGGCGGCCGCAGTGTGGAAGAGATGGCGGAGATCATGGGCAGACCGATCCCGTGGGCACCGGGACTACCGCTGCGGGCTGACGGATATGAGACCCCGTTTTATAAAAAAGACTGAGTTCAGCGCAGAGAAATTTGCCGCTGTATCGGACAAAGGAGAGAAGAAAACCATGAAACAAATGGACGAGTGCTGGACGGAAGCGATCTGGAAAGAGGAGCAGTACCAGAAACAGCAGCAGAAACGCCAACGGACACGGGAGCAGCGGCGGCAGAAGGCACGGGAACGGATGATCTTCCTGACTGGGGTGGTGCTGTTCCTGCTGGTTGCCATCTTAGCGACCACCATCTACGCAGAGACCCGTGAACCAGAGGACGTGCCGGAGCAGATCACGGAGGCGATGCCGGCGGCGGTGCTGAGTATCCCGGAAGAGGAGATCCAAGAGGACTACGAAAATGAGAAGATCGAGGCCGCACTGGTGGAGACCGGATATTTCCGGGACGATATTCCACTGGACTTTGACACGCAGGCCTGTCTGAGAGCTGCCTGCGAGGAGAGCGGTGTCTCCTTTGAACTGGCGCTGGCGGTGATCCGGAAGGAGACCAACTACCGGAACGTGAACGGGGACAACGGCAACAGCGTTGGCTATATGCAGGTGCAGCCCCGTTGGCATGAGGAGCGCATGAACCGATTGGGCGTGACCGACCTCTCAGAGCCTCTTGGGAACTTCCGGGTGGGTTGCGACTATCTGGCGGATCTGCTGGACAAGTACTCCATGGAAGAGGCGCTGACTGCATATAACTCCGGAAAACCCGGAGATAGCTACTATGCAGACACTGTGATCGATTATTGGAGGGAGCTGCGGGGATGAGTGAATTTGGAAATCACAGATGTAACTGCAAGCTGCCCTCAGACCACCTGACCAGTGCAGAGCTGAAGAAACGGTGCGGCGAAGTGACCACCTATAAACTGAATGCCCCGATGAAGTGGGACGCATTCAACAAGATGCCGGATGACCTGAAGCGGGAGTATGTGGAGGGCCTTCAGAAGAACTATGGGGCCACGGATGCCATGATGGCGCGGATGTTCTGTATCCACAGTCAGTCCGTATTCGATATGCGGAAGAAGCTGGGGATCTCCGCACCGAACAGGGACTTCCTGCCCAGAGACCAGATGGAGCGGAGAACGGAGGTCTGGGAGGCCTTCTGCGAGGGCAGAGAGCCGCCTCCTCCGGCCCCGAAGAGGGAAGAGGAGCCGGTACATCCGACCGAGAAAAACACGCCAGTGACGAAGAAGCCAGTACCAGTTCCCAGATTTGTTGATCTGACAAGAGTGGGGGCTGAGTTCATAGGTCCTTTCCATGCAGAGAGTCTGGTGAGCTGGTTGATGGCGCTCCCGATCAGAGGTACCGAAACGGTTCGGATCCGTGTGGAGGTGGAGCGGATTTGAAATTCGTACCCATGCAGCACCAACAGCTCGCCATAGACTTTTGCATGAAGCATCCCCGGGCCGGACTCCTGATGGGGATGGGACTGGGGAAGACCTCCGTTTCTCTGACCGTGTTTTCCGAATATAGGAACAACCTCTTCACCGCCAAACGTGCACTGGTCATTGCCCCCAAAAATGTGGCGCAGAATGTGTGGGCGCAGGAATGTCTGAAATGGGATCACACACAGGACATAAAATGCTCCCTGATTCTTGGATCGGAAAAGCAGAGACTTGCGGCACTGGCAGAAAAAGCAGATCTCTACATCATCAACAGAGAAAACGTGGTTTGGCTCATGGATCAGCTGCACGGCAGTCTCAAGATGTTCGACATGGTGATTCTGGATGAGCTGTCCAGCTTCAAATCTACATCGGCAAAACGATGGAGAGCCCTGAAAAAGCCGATTCAATCCGTGCGATATGTCCTTGGCCTAACCGGAACACCCGCTCCAAACGGATATCTGGACCTGTGGCCGCAAATGTACCTGCTGGACGGAGGTGCTTGTCTCGGAGCAAGAATCGGAGACTATCGGGCCAGATACTTTACCATGGGCGCACACAAAGGTCACATCGTTTATGAGTGGCGGCTTCGGATGGGGGCTAAGGAGGCCATCAACCGGAAGCTGCGGGAGCTGTGTGTCAGTATGAGATCAGAGGACTGGCTTTCCTTGCCACCGGTCATCTACAACACTGTGTTCGTCAGCATGGATCGGGCGGGCCGTGCTACCTATGACCAGTTCCAGCGGGATAAGGTGCTTCCGTTGCTGAAGACAAAAACCGGATTTCAACAGCTGAATCCGAAGAAGGAAGAGGATCTTGAAAAAATGACTTCCATGATACAGGCGGACACGGCGGCTGTCGTCTCTGGGAAACTGTTGCAGATGGCAAACGGGGCCGTTTATGACGATGCCGGTGAAGTGGTACATATTCACGATGCCAAGCTGGATGCACTGGCGGAGATCGCAGAGGCCTACGCTGGAAACAGCCTTTTGGTTTTCTATTCCTACCAGCATGATCTGAACCGCATCAAAGAACGATTTCCGGAGGCTCGTGTGTTCGAAGGCACGGAGGATGTGTCCGACTGGAACGAGGGAAAGATCCCTATGCTGCTGTGCCACCCCGCCAGCTGCGGGCACGGATTGAACTTGCAGCAGGGAGGACACCTCATCATCTGGTTTGGGCTGACATGGAGCTTGGAGCTGTACCAACAGGCCAACGCACGGCTGCCGAGGCCCGGACAAACGGAACGGGTTGTGGTTACGCATCTGCTTTGCAGAGATACGGTTGAAGAAAAAGTACTGGGGGCTCTCCAAGAAAAAGACAGCAGTCAATCCTCTTTGCTGAACGCTCTGAAGGGGTATCTGATGGAGACGAATCATGAAGAAGAGAAAACGTAGTAAACTTCCGCCGCAGGTTCGTTTATTCCGCTGCCCCAACTGCGGGGCACTGATCCCTGCCACGAAGCGGCGGGGAAGGACGCAAATCGGGCACATCAAGACAATGGTCTGCTTCTTCTGCGGAGAAGAGGGAGACTTCATACAGGTCGATTGAGGAGGAGACGATGAACAAACGAGTGAACCCGCGGCGGCAGCCTGCCAGCCACGCGGACGTGAAGCGGGCAAAGCAGGAGGTCGCACGGAAATCAGTCCGGTTCGTGCAGGTCATGATCCTGTCAGCCCTTGCGGATAAGGAAGGCTGGGATCGGGAACAGATGCAGCACCTGTGGCGGCACGTGATGGATCTCACGGACAGCGTGTCCCGCGGATACGTCAGCGTCGCGGATCTGAGCAATACGCTCTGGGAAGAGTACGGCGTGGATCTGAGGGACTGACATTATTTATAAGGTATAGGAGACGAACCATGAAAACAGAAATCTTGAAAATCAAGGGAGACTGGCAGGAAGTGGTGGACGATTGCCGGGCTACCGTTGGGAAAGAATCCCTTGGCAAAGACCCCAGCACCACATTCAAGCGCGGCATCCTGCTGGCGGAGCACTCTCCCATCCGGGATATCTCCATTAAGTGGCTGTCCGGAGATAAAGCTGTGCGGATGTCCGGAAATGAATCCGTGCAGATATTGGGGTGAACTGGTCAAAGCGACCGGCGGCGAGATCCTGACAGCGAACATCCAGAAGCGCTATGACTTGTATAACGAGGTGTTTTTTGGAGGAGGACAACCATGACAGACAAGCAGAAAACCGCCTATGAATGGGCGAAGAGCCACCCAGACTACCGCTCCATCGCTGCGGGACATGCCCGGGAGCTGGCAGGGCTGGTGGATGAGTTGACAGCGGAGCTGAATGA
>JAPFEH010000060.1 GCA_026169195.1 Dysosmobacter sp.
CTGTTGCTGTCCAAAAGGAGTATGACAAGATCATGTCCTGGGCCGACCTGTATGCCGGAAGCAGCATTGAGGGGAAGAAGATGATCCTGCGACAGTTGATCAACAGGGTGAACATCGGACGGGATTTTGAGATTGAAGTGGAATTCAAGATCAGCGTCACACAATTCTTCGACTTCCTGCATCCGGAGGGGGACAAGAGTGTGTACTATCGCGCATCCTGAAAGCATGAAAAAACTCGGGAGATCTCAAAACGAGATCTCCCGAGTGTGGTGGACCCAATCGGGATCGAACCGACGACCTTACGGATGCGAACCGTACGCTCTCCCAGCTGAGCTATGGGCCCATATAACACATTGTCTGATGGGGTTTCCTTCTGAAATTTGAAAGGCAAGTGTTATTATAGCATAATTTTTCCTGTTGTAAAGTCCAAATTTAAAAAAGCAAAAAATTCTGGTTGCTTATTCTCCAAAAATATAGTAGAATGTATTAGCTATCTGAAAAGTCCTCCGCGTGCAGCTGCGGAGCCGGTCTCGCGCAATGGGACCCCGTGAACCATGTCAGGCGGGGAACCGAGCAGCATTCAGCGGGACGTTCCATGTGCCGCGAGGGTGCCGGCTCCGCAGCTGCATTCGGAGGACTCAGTCTGTCCCGGGAGGGAATTCTCCATGTATCAGGCCTTATATCGAAAATGGCGGCCCAAGGTATTTTCTGACGTTATCGGGCAGTCTCATATCACAGAGACCCTGCAAAAACAGGTGGCCGAAGGCAGAACCTCTCACGCCTACCTGTTTACCGGTACGCGGGGAACCGGCAAAACCACCTGCGCCAAAATTCTGGCCAAGGCAGTCAACTGCGAGCATCCTGTCAACGGCGATCCCTGCTGTCAATGTCCCAGCTGCGTCGGCATTGAAAGCGGCAGCTTTCTGGATGTGCTGGAGCTGGACGCCGCCTCCAACAACGGCGTAGATCAAGTCCGCGCTCTGCGGGACGAGGCGATCTACTCTCCTGCCCATGTAAAAAAGCGGGTCTACATTGTGGACGAGGTCCATATGCTCTCCACGCCTGCTTTCAACGCGCTTTTGAAAATTCTGGAAGAACCGCCGGAACATCTGATGTTTATCCTCGCTACCACAGAGCTGCACAAGGTACCCGCAACGATTCTCTCCCGCTGCCAGCGTTATTCCTTTAAACGGATCGTCCCGCCGGACATTGCCGCGCGCCTTCTCTACGTGGCACAGCAGGAGGAGATCCCTCTGACGCCGGACGGCGCCGAGCTTTTGTCCCGTCTGGCAGACGGCGCCCTGCGGGACGGGCTCTCCCTGCTGGATCAATGCGCTGCTGCCGGCGGGACCGTGGACAGCCGCGCAGTGCTGGATATTCTGGGACTGGCAGGAAACCTTCAAACCGCCCGGCTGCTGGAGCACATCCTGCATCGGGATGCCCAGTCGGCCCTGCTGCTTTTGAACCAGCTTTATGCCGGCGGAAAAGATGTCGGCGCGGTGTTGGGGGAGCTTTCCACACTGACGCGGGATCTGCTCCTGCGCCGAACAGCCCCGGAAGGCGGCGCTGCCCTCCTCTCCGGCGGATATGACAACACCACTTTGGACCAGCTTTCCAAAGATGTCGCCGGCAGCCGCTTCTTATATCTGGCTGCCACATTGCAAAAAACCACGGCGGCACTTTATTACAGCTCCAACCGCCGCACAGATGCGGAGCTTTGTATCCTGCGGCTGTGCGACGAGTCCCTTTCCGGTGACCTGACCGCTCTGGAAGCCCGGATCCAGCGTCTGGAAGACACGCTCTCCCGCGGGCATGAGATCCGCTCCACCGTGGAACACGCCGCAGCCGCAAAGGCCGCGCCGCCCCGGCAGAAAGCTTCCTCAATTCCCGAACAGGCGCCCCTCTCTCCCTTGCCGGAAGAGCGTCCGCCGCTTCCCGAAGAGCCGCCTGTTCGTTCAGAACCGGAGCAGCAGGCTTACGAGCCTCCGAAGCAGCGTCCCGCTCCGACTGAGCACTCAGCGCCCCGACAGCCCGCGGCCGCGGAAGCGCCCGCCATCGGCGGCAGCTGGTGGCGCGCCCTGACCGAAGCGTGCAAGGGCAGGCTTTCCCCCATGTACCGTGTTTTTCTGGATATGTGCACCGGTGTGCTGGAGGGGGATCAGCTGACCGTATACGCACCGGACGACATCACCTTGGGCCGTCTGGACAATGATCGGGTGAGGACGGCACTCAGCGAAGAAGCCTGTCAGGCAGGAGGAATCCCAGTCCGTCTGCTGTTTCGGGTGGGGGAGCCGCCTCAGGCCTCTCCCAAGGAAAATCTGGAAAATCTTTTAAAATTCAGCAGTCAGTTTGACAACATTGAAATCAAATAAGCCAAGAATCAGTAAAGGAGATTGATACTATGGGTTACAGTGCCCGTCGCGGTTTTACCAACGGAAAGGTGTCCGGCGCGCAGCGTCAGGCAGAATTGCAGCAGAAGATCGCTGCCATGCAGGAGCAGATGAATGCAACGCAGGAGGCCGTAGAGGCCCGTGAATTTACCGCCAGCGTCGGCGGCGGCGCGGTGGAAGCCCGCGTCAACGGCAAGAAGGAAGTCCTTTCCGTGACCATTCAGCCCGAGGCTGTGGATCCCGAGGATGTGGAGATGCTGCAGGATCTGGTGGTTTCCGCTGTCAACGAAGCTTTGCGTCAGGCAGGCGAGGCGATGGATCAGGGCATGGAGAGCATCACCGGCGGTCTGAATCTGGGCGCCTTCGGCCTGTAAGCCTCCTGAAGCGGCGCTTGTCCGTCCATCACAGAGCGGACAAGCCCTTCATCTCTCAGTATATCATCAACGAAACAAAAACAAGCGGAGCATCAGCTCCGCTTGTTTTGGAATGGAGGCATCCATGAAAAAAAAGCTTGCAGCGGCGGCACTGTCCCTTGTGCTGCTGACCGGATGCAATCCGGCCCGTCAGCCGGTGCTGCCTCTCTCTGAGGAGCCGCAATCATCCGGTCCCGAAATTGCTTACGTTCCGCTGGACGACCGGCCCGACAACGTAGAGCGTGTGGTATATCTGGCGGAATCTCTGGGCTATCGGCTGGCGATGCCGGAAATTTCAGACTACCGGACCGCACTGGACGGTCAACCCAAAAACTATGATTCCCTCCAGTGCGGAAATCCATGGTCCCTCCTGACTTGGGTGCTGGATCAGGAGGCAGCCGGCTGTGACCGTTACATTCTCTCTTTGGATCAGCTGCATTCCGGCGGATTGGTCAGCTCCCGGTGTGTGACCGATGACGAAATCCCGATCCCCGGCGGCGGTACCACTTCCTCCTCCGGGCTGCTGGATCATCTGCTCTCCACCTTGGCCGAAGACCCGGACAACACGGTCTGGCTCTTGGACAGCGTGATGCGGCTTGCCCCGACAGTCGGCTACGAAGGCGGTACGCTGGAAGATTACAATGCACTGCGGGCTTACGGCGCGGCAGAGCGTCCGGCGTTGTCCTTGTCAGAGCCGGACGCGGAGGACGTCTGTGCTCTTTACCATCTCGGCTGCGACGGACAAACTTTGCACGCGGCAGAATTCGGCCTGACGGAAGAACAGGTGTCCGCATATCTTACCGCCCGAAGCCGGAAGCTCTCCCTGTCGGAACGGGTGCTGCACACGGTTCAGCGCGGCGGCTATGAGCAGTTTCGGGTGCTGATCGGCATTGATGATTCCTCCGAAGCCGAGAGCATCCAGAAAAATGAAATCGCATACCTGCGCAGTCAGCTGCGGGAGGGCGACGCCCTTCTCTCCGGCGTGGATGATCTGGCTTTCAAAGCAGTGGCAAAACTCTATCTGGAAGAAACCGGATGGTCCGGCGCCGATGTATCCGTGGAATACTTTGGCGGCACGGAACTGCAGCCCGCCTGTGCTTATGACTATCAGCCGCTTAAAACCATCGTGGCAGAACACCTCGCCTTCTTCGGCCTGACGGAAACCCGTCCGGAGGCGGCGCAGCTGCGGGTGCTGGTGCTGACACAGCCGGCTGACGCCGCCCAAAAAGACACGTATATCCATGCTCTTGTATCTCAGCTGAAAGGCGGCGCCGCGCAGATTCCCACCATTTTGATCGATGCAGGCAACGGGACCTACGGCACCGCCTTCCACGAGGCGCTGACAAAGGAGACCGAATTGGGCAGGCTTCTCAGCTACGCCGGCTTTCTGGACATGGCCATCGTCACCGGAACCGCTCTGAGCCACGGTGTGGCCCGCTACGCTTTCCTGCACACCGGAGCACAGACGGACGCCACGGAACGGGCCTTTCTGCGGACGCTGGCCGACAGCATCCTCAAGGACTTTTGCTACAAGCATGTGGTGCGGGAGGACCTGCTGGCTTATATCCGGCAGGAGCTGGGCGGCGACCCCAACAACTTCTGGCTGCCGGAGATCGACCGGAACGCCGTTTTGACCCGACTGGAGCAGGGCATGGAGAACAGCACCCGCTCCGTATTGAACAATTTGGAACACAGCCGCTGGATCGCTTCTCTGCCCCCCGCAGCGGAATGGTCTCTTCGGGATTGGCCCTCCTTGGAGCTGACCGGCTACCGCTTCCCGTGGGATCGGGCCTTTGAGATCGGCATGGATATTCTGATGTCTCCGCTGGAACCGGTGTCCTGAAGCACTTCCCCCCCGCAGCCAGACACCGGCCTCATACAAAGACCCCCTGATGCAGAATGCACAGGTCCAGTAAAAACGGACAATAGACAAAAAGCCCCCTGATGTAGGAATGCACAGGTCCAGTAAAAACGGACAATAGACAAAAAGCCCCCTGATGTAGGAAAATAAGAGTACTACATCAGGGGGTATTATCATGTCCGAGAGAAGGTATACACATATCCAAGAGCTTCTCCCCGTAATCAATACGA
>JAPFEH010000077.1 GCA_026169195.1 Dysosmobacter sp.
GTGGCGAACAGATGGCGGAAGTTGTGTGGGAAGACCTTGCTGGCCGTGACCCCTGCAGCCCTGCACAGCCCCTTCATCTCTGCCCAAATTTGGCGGCGGCTGCGCGATGTTCCGGTTCTGGTGAGAAAGATCTCGCCGGAAGCGGGCTTGGTTTTCTTGGCGTATTTTAGCAGCTTGCGGCAGAGCTTGTTGGGCAGGAGGATCACCCGGATCTTGCCCTTCAGGGCGATCTCCGCCCGGCCATCTTTTGCAGCCTCCACCGTGATATACCGCACCTCAGACACCCGGATTCCGGTGGCGCAGATGGTCTCCATCAGCAGGGCCAGCCGCGCCTTGCCCTGTGCTCTTGCCGCGGCGGTGAGGGCGTCGTAGTCGCTGCGGGTCAGGTCCCGGCTGTCGTCCCGGAACATCCGCCGCTGGAGCTTGAGAAATTTCACCCGGCAGTCCCCGAGGCCCAGAAAGTCCAGCAGCCCGTTCAGGGCGGAGAGCATGGCGTTGACGCTGGCGGGGGCGTAGCCCTGCTCTGTCAGATGGGCTTTCCACTCCGCCGCCCGCTCTTTGGTGATCTCCCGCCCATCCAGCCAGTGGGTAAAGTTTCGAAGATCCCGGAGATATTTTTCTATGGTCGCTGTGCTTTTTTCCTCCAAGCGGAGGTGGTTTGCATACGTCGAAATGTGTTCCGATATTGATTTTTGTTTGTTCATGAGATCCCTCCTCAATCGTCCTATATGGCTATTTTACAGGTACAGCAAGGCCCACAGCGGCAAATTCCGCTGTGGGCTTTCGGTTCCGTTTGCCGTATTGGTAGGATACCCACTGGCAGAGGGAAATCATGCACTTTTTTATGATTTGATTTTTACACGATTTTTGCAGCATCATTACTCCCCCCTCTGCTCGTTGTGACCGGCAAACAAACCATACCGGGAGACGGTCGGAAAGTCGAGAGAAAAATTTGATCCGAGGACTACCATAGCTATATACCATTTTTGTTAGAAGATTTTTCTCATCATTGCTGTTACTGTAATGTCAGCGAAAAAACATCGGGTGCGTTTGGGCTTGTAGTTTGATTTGAGGGCGGTCAGCCCGTCGGTTGGATTCTTCGCAATAATATGTGCCTGTACTGTATCTTCCACAACGTTCTTATTCCTTGATTCAGCATCGCACATCCTGCGTTGCTTTGTCGAAGAAACCGTTGACAAATCGGCCGTTCAGAGTTACCATCGACCCACAGATAGCACTCGAGCCTCGCTGGGACATTCCGGCGAGGCTCGTTCGCATTCATATGGTGGAGAATTTCACGCCATGATCGATCTTGCTGCAAGCGATTGTTGGATCAGGTAGGAAGTCCATCCCGGTAGCCCACCACCACAAAGCGGCCGTTTTTGGCGTGGTAGCTGCAGGTAGCCAAAGTGAGCAGCTCTCCTTCGTACTCTGCCGTCACACCGGTATCATACAGGGCCGCGTCCCGGACCTGTTCCACATACGACTCAAAGGCGTCCCGGGCGCTGAGGTCGCTGCATTGATAGAATCGGAACACATCCTCCTCCGTTTGTAGAAACGCCTTGGAGTAAAAGGCCCCCAGCACCTGATAGGTCCGGCTGCCATCCAGAGTATCCAGCGTGATAGCGGGGTGCTCCCGCCAGAACGCACGGTCTGCATAGGAGAGCAGCGTAGCGAACATAGTCCCGTTCTTCATGTTGTGCCCATAGATGATGGTGTGCCGGCCATCCTCGCGGTAGCCCTCACCCACAAAGGGGACGCCGCTGAGGGAGCTGCTTCCATCAAAGGCACGGCGCAGATAATACTCCGGCTCCTCCGGGGTGTACATGACGGGATAGTCCAATTTGGTTTCCGGGACAGTGGGCCAGCCCCAGAAATCAGGGTTTTGTTCCTTCAGGAATTGGTAGGGGGATGGCGCTGGTTCAACGGAGGACTCCTCGGTTGCAGCTGCTTCCGGCGGCTCTGTTGTATGGGCCGAAACTGCGTCAGAAAGGGCGGAAAAGGCGGCGTCCTCCGCCCGGGCGCGCAGCAGATGGCTCCCCACCTGATAGGCAGAGAAGGCAAAGAGCACACCCAGAGTCACCAGAACAGGCAGACGCCAGAACGGTTTCCATTTCATACAAGGACCTCCTAAAGCAGCAGGGCGGCGAGCAGTGAGGAGTTCACGGCTCGCCGCCCCGGTCTGTTATTCGTGTCGCTTTTGCTTTCTTCCTGTGCCGGTCTTGATCCAGACTGACACAAATCCCATGGCGGACAGGCACATCACCGTGACCCACAGGGCCAGATAGGTGGTATCGCCTGTCTGGGGGATATGATCCGAGGGTGTTTGCGGAACAGAGTCGGCCGGATCGGTTGGATCGCTTGGATCGGCTGGATCGGTTGGCGTACCGGGATCAGACGGATCACCGGGCGTCGTAGGATCGCCGTCATCCGGTCTGCCGGGCTCCATCGGGTCGGAGGGATCAGTAGGCTCTCCCGGAGCGCCGGGATTCGAGGGATCAGTGGGCTCGGAAGGCTCAGGCGGCTGGATGGGCGTACCGGACGTTGTGGTGTTGATGATCGTCCAGTTGTTTCCCGTGCGCTCCACCGTCACCGCATATCCCTCCGGGACCGCCACCTCGTCCACGGTCCATGAGACGCGGTTCTCCAGCGAGTTCCAAGTATGGGACCAGCCATTGCCCTCGTTCAGTGTAACAGAGGGGCCGTAGGGCTTCCCGTTGCGGTAGAGCTGGACCTTGACTGAGTCGGGATGCTGGATGAGATCGGTGTCCTGCCAGACCTTTTGGACGGTCACAGAAGTCTGGAAGCTGTTGTCGGTGTCGGTATCACTGCCGCCGCCTCCACCGCCGCTGCCGCCTCCGCTTTCAGACGACTTGGCATTTTCGATTTGCAGCCGCACCTCGCGGTCCTGCACCTGTACAGAGAAATGGGTCATCGTCTGTTTGAACTGCACCCCATTTGTTAGACAGTATGGTATACTGAATGCACAGGTCCAGTAAAAACGGACAATAGACAAAAAGCCCCCTGATGTAGGAAAATAAGAGTACTACATCAGGGGGTATTATCATGTCCGAGAGAAGGTATACACATATCCAAGAGCTTCTCCCCGTAATCAATACGA
>JAPFEH010000039.1 GCA_026169195.1 Dysosmobacter sp.
ATAATTTTTTTGTTCTTTCCCCCGCGCCTGCCCACAATCTCCCCCGCGTCCGCTGGCCCGTGTTGTTTTGTGTGGTGTCCATCAACCCCCCCTCCCCACTATATTGTGGCGTGGCTCGACTGGTATCTGTGGGTCGATGGTAACTCTATTGGGCCTGCTTGTAACTCCTTTGGTGGAAACAATATCTTCTTCCATCAATCGAACTTGGGAGCAGAGATCTCGTTTCCGGCAAAGGCGTTGGGACCGGGATTGGACAGAGAGAAATACATCTTTGCCGCCTTGGTGGTACCGAAATCCCGGTTGGAGCCGCTATCCTGCACCTCGTTGAAGGCATCCCGAAACATCTGGTTATGGGCCTCTTCCCGGTTCAGGAGGAAGTCAATGGTCTCACGGACCTTCTTATCGTCGATCTGGCGGTACAGGTATTCATAAACCACCTTGGCCCGCTGCTCGGAGGCGATATTACTGAGCAGGTCCGCACACAGATCGCCAGTCACTGTCACATAATCGCCCGTCCAGGAATAGCCAGAGGCGTTGATCAGGCCGGGGTTCAGCCCCAGAATCACATGGCTCTGGATCTCGCCTGCTTTGACCTGATCTGCGTCTACATCATGGCCGTTGAGCAGGTTGATGGTCTGGGCCACCATTTCCATGTGTCCCAGTTCCTCTGCTGCGATGTCCAAAAACAGATCCTTAATCTTCTGGTCCTTGACGCGGAAGCTCTGGGACATATACTGCATGGCCGCTTTCAGCTCGCCGTTGCCACCGCCCAACTGCTCTTGTAGCAAAGCTGCATACTGGGGATTCGGCCGCTCCACGGCCACCGGATGGAATAACCGCTTTTCATGTTGAAACATATCTGCAGCTCCTTTTTCGTGGTATTTCTTAGTCTGCTTAAAATTCTCCGAACTATACCAGTAAAAAGCGGCGCAGGAGATGCGATGCTGCATCAAGGAATGGGGCGTCAATTACGGAGTGGTTCAAACTGGAGTAAACAATGGATTGCCTCGTTGTTCTTGGAGGACTGTTGTGCTATCATAATGTGGCGAGTATGAGGGAAAACTCTTACGATCATGGAGGGAACACAGATGACCGAAAAAATCCGGTGCCGTTGGGTTAACCATAAGAATCCTCTTTACATCCGATACCACGATGAGGAGTGGGGTGTCCCCGTCCACGATGACCACAAGCTGTTTGAAATGCTGATTTTGGAAAGTTTCCAAGCGGGACTTTCCTGGGAATGTATTCTCAACAAGCGGGAGGCTTTTCGCCGGGCCTTTGACGACTTTGATCTGGAGACGGTCTGCGGATACGGCGATGAGAAACTGGAGAGGCTGATGCAGGAGCCCGGCATCGTCCGCAATAAATTGAAAATCCGTGCTGCCGTGAACAACGCTAGAATATTCCAAGCCATCCAGCAAGAGCAGGGGAGCTTTAACCGCTATCTCTGGCACTGGACGGAAGGGCAAGTGGTCTATGAGACAGGCAAGGTCAGTTCAGAGTTGTCAGATGCCGTTTCCAAGGATCTAAAGCACTGGGGCATGAAGTTCGTTGGAACCGTCATCATCTACTCCTACCTGCAGGCGGTAGGGGTCATCAATTCCCATGAGGAGTCCTGTTTTTGCAGGCGGGACAACTGACTTAATAAGCACACAGGTCCCGGAAAATACCCCCTCAAATTCCGGGCCGCAGAAAATAAAAAAGGCGAGCTCTCCCGAAAAGGGGGGTGCCCACCAAGTGGTCAAAACAGAAATCCGTCTGTGGTATTCCTGTGATCAAACGAAAAATCACCGCCAAAATTGGCGGTGATTTTTCTCGAATTGGTGGACTCGAAGGGGATCGAACCCTCGACCTCTGCGATGCGAACGCAGCGCTCTCGCAAGGTGGTAAGTTTTCTGCCCACGGACTGCGGTGTATGGTTTGGCAATAGAAACCATATATGTGCCATAACGTCTCACAAGAATGCCATGTCCTACAGTAAATAATCAATCTCCACCTCAGCGTATTCGCACCAAGATGGAGATTTTATACGTTATTAGAATTGACGATTACTGTTTAATATCAAGTTGTAAAATTTCTAAAAAAACAAATGGCATCATGTGAGATATCACTGGAATTCGTTTTTCTATTGCAGTTAAAGTATAATTTTCCATTTGTTTCATCACAACCTTCAATCTCAAAGAGATATGGATAAGATGAAGAAGTAATGCGGAAAGACAAGTCTGGATTTGCTGTTATAGTCCCAGTTGCTGTAGAAGCATTGTCGTATACAAGAATTATACTCACATTCTTATTTGTCAGAGGGACGAGCAACTGATCCGTACTTGCAATGTACCCGATTCCCTGTCTAGTAAAATTGTTCAGGCCAGAAACGGTTGCACCATTTACTAGAGCGCTGGAAATGTCAATATCAAAAGCATGGGTGATATTTATAACGCCACTATTAGATGCCATAGGGACCTGTCCCTTATAGACGCCAACAGCACTTTCCGTACCATTATATACAAAGAACAAAAAATAAATATATTTATCATCCTTTGCGTATTTTTTAGCACCAGAAACCGCAATATTTTCACCATTATGCTTTAAAGTGTATCCACCCAATTGTGTATATGTATTACCTGAGTATCGGAGTTTGATGAAACTTTCACTTCCAGTTTTCATCGTGGCAACAAAAAGATGATATTTGCCATCGATGGTACATGTGTCCATGTCGTTCGCGTGACCAAGACTCGTAGTATATGTGTTGCTCGTATCTCCGTTGGTCATAATCGTAGTTACCCCATCGCTCATTTTAGTGCGGTAAATGACCTGCTTACTTTCATCATCATTACATTTGGCGGTATAAACATAGGAAGAACCTACTGCAAAACCTTGTGCCCTATTGCATTTGTTTCCGTTGGGGATGGTTGCGATAACTGAATAGGTGTTATAGTATGCTGCTACAACTGCTGTAGGAAGAAAAAAAGCTGCAGTAATGAGTAAAATTGGAATTATTCTTTTGAACGCATTTCTACTTTTCATGTTAATTTCCTCCCCTTTTCTTCATGCGGATTTTTTATGTTGGTGACACTCATGTTGTACACTAAAGGACGCGATTAAATATATACTATCGGAAGTACTGTTTTATGTTGCAGGGGTGTAGTCGTTATGTCAGCTAACTAGTTATTAAAATGTATGGATCAATTCCTTCAAATGTTTGAGGAGCATCATTGGAACAATTTATATCTGAGGATCAACAACCTCTCTGAATGCGCTTTAAGCCTCTTCGACAAATAGCACACCATTTGTGTTGCGTAGAGTTTCTAACAGAGCTGCTTTATCAGTGTTTTTTCCTGACTTTTGTACATCGATGATGGCACTATTGATAACCCTATTGGTTCCTTCGATATATTCCAAGCGCGATAAATACCATCGATTATTTCGCAGAGTGGCATGGATCGTTGAAAATGGTATTTCCGCAGCATACTCAATATAGAACTGCATACTAGACGAGTCCTTTAGATGTTTCCCCTCTAAACCATTCAACCCTACGGCCACTAAAATCAAAAAGACACACATCACCAGTGCGGCTTCGTAGAAGCCACTTCCAATCACAAGGCCCATGCAGGCAGATACCCATAGGCCCGCAGCAGTTGTCAAGCCTTTGATCTGTTGCTCCCGCTGATGACCTGTGCGCCGAGTCTGGCTGGATCTGCATCCGAATTAAAAAATAACGAAAGATACTGGTTCAAGATCATCACAGAAGCAGCTCCAATACAAGCAATAATGTGTGTGCGAAGGCCAGCAGTATGTTGACGCTTGCTTCGTTCATATCCGATGATCGCGCTGAATCCGGTGGCTATAAAAAAAGCGTAGAATAATTGATAGTATCGATAATCCTCTGAGAGGGTCTAAACTTTCGAGCATAACTATATCACCTTTCTGGTTGCCATGATTTTACGCGAGACTCTGCGGGAGATCAAACTGAGTCCCAAGGGACTTCTTTAGTTGGACCTTTCCATCTGTCGTTTCTCCAAATCGGATAAAACCATTTTCCTCAAATAGAGATTTTGCAGGATCGCCTGGCTCAAAAGAAATATACAGTTCGTCCCTCCCTTGAGACAGGGCCCACTGTGCCGCCTGTCCAATCAATTGCACACCGAGTCCTTGTTGCCGTTCCTCTGGTCGAACATAGAGTAAATGAATTTCCCCCTCATCACACATTTGGAGCAAGGCCGATGGGGCTTTTGAGCCATTGAAGCCAAACAATGTGTACGATACGTCAGCATCATTTGGAATAGCTAGTCCTGCCTCCCTCCATGCAGCGGTACTCATTTCATACAGGAATTCTGCGTGTAGTGGAAGCGAAAGCGGTTGATAGTACATTCCGGTCTCCAAAGCACTGGTCCTTCTTCGGGCGATTTTTTTGCTGGTTTGAGAACGATCAAACAAATGACTATCGTCACTGCGAAAGATCATGTTTAGTTTATCTTGGGTAAACTCTAGAAGGGAAACAGCTGTGTTATCTTCTTGGGGGGATTCCCCAATACGTTCCAAAGGATATCCTTGTAACTTACCCAATAACATGCGAATAGCAAACCCGTGGGATACAATTGCGACCGTTTGACCATCATGTCTTCTTGCTATGTTACAAACTTCCTCATACAGCCGTGTCTGGACTTCTTCTGCCGTTTCACCATCTTTAACACGCCATAGATGACACTTTGTGCTAAACCAGAGCAGCTGTTCAGGATCTTCTCGTGCAATCGCCCCCCATGGTTTCCCTTCCCAGACCCCTAGGTTTACTTCACGCAACGCAGGGTCTGTATGGAGGGAGAGCCCCTTCTGACTGTAGATAGCACTAGCGGTAGCGCAAGTACGATGCAGGTCACTTGAGTAAACCGAATCCACATGGATAGATTGAAACCGTTTGGATAACGCTTTGATTTGCTCCCATCCTCTTTTTGTTATCTTACCATCTGTATGCCCCTGCGCAATACGATAAAGGTTTCCTTCTGCTTCTGCATGGCGAATCAAATAAATTGTCGTCATAGCTGACCCTTTCGATATTTTAGTTTGTGATGTAAAAAAAGAGACTCCAACACCAGATCGCACCTCGGGTATTAGAGTCTCTGCAAGATACGATCTACTGCCTACTGCACCGTACCTTAAGATCGAGTATCAAAGAAAATCGGATTAGACCATGCAGAATGTCCATGATGATCCACACAGACGACCCGTACATAGCTCTCACGACCAGTCAAAGTATAACACGCCTCTTTCAAAACGCCGTCAGGCTCTGCAAACAGAGATCTCCCGCGTGGGGCGTATGTGACAAAGTGGATCTCTCTGCACGCTGAGCAAGAGACGTATACATTTTTTCCATCCAGACCGAAATCATAGATCTCCGGTCCCGTGGAAGAATAGTAGGTTCCTTGAAACAGAGCATCCAAGATCGCGTCCCGGCTACGTTCCGCTGCTTTGACCCAGATCCAACCACCAAACAGATCATCTGCCACATGAACATCATCCACCGCGGTAGCAAAGACCCGCTTGCCTTGCCGCAACAGCATATCCCACCAGATTTCCCCGTTTCCTCCATGGCAGAGATGCTCTGTACCATTGTTGAACACTTCAACGGCATGCAGACCTTCCAGAGCAAAAATCTCATCCGCGTTCATTCTGGACCAGACCGGGTGTGCCAGAGAGACAAACTGTCCGTCTTCCCGCATCATATCCACCAGACGTTGATCCTTCAGCTCTGTGGGGGAATATCGCTTACATAAGTACGCGGTCTCTTCCTTTCCGGCAGCAGCGATTCCCACTACATGGATACACTTGTCGGGACTGTACTCCAGATCATGCTCCAGCCCTGTAAGCAGGATGATTTCGTCCTCCGGCAGTTCATTGTGGGAAACCAAAACATTATGGTCTGTCATGGATAAAAATGCATATCCCTGATCACGATACAATTCTGCCAGTTCTCTGGGACTGAACATCCCGTCCGACACCGTAGAATGGCTGTGGATATTTCCTTTCAGCCAAACACCGTCATCCGGGAACAATGATTTTTTCATATATGCCCTCGTTTTCTGAAAATGAATCACTTCATAATGGCCGGCAGCAGCGTGGAGATACCGGGGACAAAGGTAACGATCAGCAGCGCAATCAGCAACGCGATAATCAGCTCCTTGCCCTGCTTCAAAAACTCCGGCATCTCGATCTCACACAGATTGCAGCACTGGTACATGGTTGCACCAAAGGGCGGCGTCAAGGCACCAATCGACAGATTCAAGATACAGACGATACCAAAATGGATGGGATCAATCCCCAGCTGCATTGCCACTGGGTACAGCAGCGGAACCGCAATCAGCAGCACCGCCGCGCTGTCAATCAGCATTCCCATAATCAGCAGCATGACATTCACCAGCATCAAAAAGCCGATCGGCCCCACATCCATCCCAAGAATCAGAGATGTCAGCTTCTGTGGGATCTGAGCATAGGTCAAATAGAGGCCAAACACTGTGGCAGAGATGATAATCCCGAACACATTGGCTACTGAAGCGAAGGATTCCTTCGCAACTACGATCAAATCTCTCGGGTGCAGCTCTTTATAGATGACCATACCCACGAAAACACACAGTACACACAGCACGGCGCCGCCCTCCGTGGCCGTAACGATCCCGCTGCGCAGACCAACGATCAGCACCACGATCATCAAGATTGCCCAGAAGCACTCCACCAGACCGTGCAGGATTTCTTTGGCAGAGGCGCGCTTTTCCCGTACTGGGCGATAGCCGTCCCGGTGAGAAACATAGGTAACTGCCAGCATCAGCACAATGCACATGAGGATGCCCGGGAGATAACCGGCCATGAACATATCCAAAACAGAATTTTCCGTGATGGAGGCATACAGAATCAACATAACTCCGGGAGGAATCATAGGCGAGATCAGCGCGGAAGACGCCGTGACTGCCGCGGAAAATGCACGGTTAAACCCCCGGCTCTCCATCTCAGGCACCAGCATCTTGCACTGCATCGCAGCATCTGCATTCGAAGAGCCGCATAGGCCGCCCATAAGAGTAGACAACAGCACATTGACCTGAGCGAGGCCACCCCACATATGCCCCACACACAAGTCTGCAAACTTCATCATCCGGGAGGTGATACCGGTGTAATTCATCAGCAGTCCCGCTGTGATGAAAAAGGGAATGGCCATCAGGTTCATGTTCATACCGGCGGAGACCATTTTGGAGAGGATCATGTTCAGTGGCATCTCCGTGGCAATAAAGCCAAAATAAAAAACAGCTCCTCCGATAAATGCCATGCACACAGGGATCCGAATTGCCAAAAGGATAAATACCAAAATCAGAGGCAGCCAGATTTCAATACCACTCATCGTTCAGGCACCTCCTTTTTCTTCTTGAACAGCCGGGCAATAATGGCGCAGAAGCTGCGGATAGCCCCGGTAAAAAAGCCAAATACGATACTCGCATAACCAAACGCCAGCGGAATTTTTGTTCCGGTTGCATATCTGGTCAGATTGGAGCCGCACAGTTTGACACCCCAATAGACCATGTAGACAGAAAATACCAGAATCAGAAGATCCCGCAGCAGGTCAAACACTGCCCGGACAGAAGGGGACATCATGTTCACCAGAAACTTCATGTCCACATGGGCGTCTTTTTTATAGAGATATCCGAAGAATGCGTAGCCAATCCAGACATAGGCTAGCAGCGCTACGACCTCCAAGTTGATAGAATAAAACCCAAATACAGACCGGTTCACGATATTGATGATGACCGGAATGATGACGGTCAGGATCATCAAGCAGCCCAACAGCTCCTCAAATTTCCCGTCCCGAAAGAATGAAATCAATTTTTTCATAGTCACCTTACATCTCGAAAGACCTTTCGAATCCCAAAAAACGAGACATAGTCCGAAGAAGGACCGGCCCTCCTCGGACTATGCCTTAGAAATCCGATTTCAGATAGAGTTTTTTAACGGCATCCGGCAAGATTACTTCCCGGCGCGAATCTCAGCCAACGTATCCAGCAGTTCCTGACCGATGCCATACTTCAGCACCAGATCGCTGCAGCCCATATCCAAGAAGGCTTGACGGTCAGCTTCATGGAACTGGACGCCGGCGGCCTCCATCTCTTCGCGCATCTTGCTCTCATTCTCCACGGAGTACTGGTTATAGCGCAGACCAGCCTCATGCAGCTCTTCCTCAATGATTTCCTGATACTCGGCGGGGACAGAGTTCCACCACTTCGTGGAGCAGAACAGCGCGTCAGCCAAAGGCTGCTGAGACAGCAGCGTAACGTGGTCCACCAGCTCATAGCTCTTGGTAGAATACATCAGAGAGATGGACTGATCCAGCGCATCGATGGTTCCGGCGGACAGGGCGCCCATCTGCTCAGAAGCCGCCATACCCATGGGGCTGGCTCCCATGGCCTCGAAGCACTCCAGATAAGTAGTGGAGTTGGGCACGCGCAGCTTCAGACCCTTCATCTCCGCGGGAGTGGTATAGGGCTTCTTGCCGATGACATGGCGCATACCGCCTACGAAGGCGCAGTTCAACGCATGGATATTCACCTTATCCATTTCATCCACGATCTTCTGGAACAAATCTGTCTCCATGACTTTCAGAAATTCCTCGCCGGTTTCAAAAACAAAACCGCACTGCAGGGCGCTGGCATCATAGTACAGGTCCTCCCACTGGCTGTAAGCAGCCATCAGCATCAAAGGTGCATCAGAGGCCACAGCCTCCACGCCATCCACCAGATTGCCAAAAGTATTGTTCGGGTACAGATTTACGATCACTGCACCGTTGGTGCGCTCCTCGATGTTCTTCTTGGCAGTGTTCAGCTCCACGCTGACTTGATCCAATTCCGTATAGGAGTGAGAAATGCTGATGGTAATGGGTTCCGCAGGCTTCTCAGGGGTTTCGGCAGGCTCATTCGTGCCGGGGGCTTCCGTTTCAGGAGCGGGGGTCTCCGCTTTCCCGCCGCAGGCTGCCAGACTCAGCGTCATAGTCAGGGCCAGTGCAAGAGCCAGAAACTTTTTCATGTGATGTACCTCTCTTTTCTTATTTTGTAAGCCCGGTTTCAACGGACTTATTTACGGATAGCAATGAGACTCCTTCGATGGATCAGCAAAGGGCAGTGTGTCGATTACCTGATCGGAAAGCGTGTCCAACAGGCCTAGATCCCAAATCATCTGAAGAATCGTATAGCGTGCACGCACTTCCTTGCAATAGAGATAGGTTTTTTTCAGCAATGCCCGGTCAACACCGATCTGATCCGGAAGGCAAGGAGAATCCAATGAACATAGGATCTGTGAAATATGATCCGAGGAAGGCAGTGCTTCTAACAAAGTAAGGATCTCTTCCCAATGCGTCTCTATGCGATCGATTCGCGCAAGCCGACCGGCAGTCTCGTTCTTTCCGGCTGCCGCCTCCATGTCAATCACGCCCTGAGCGGCAGGGCCATAGGCTTCCCTGATTTCTGTTTTCCAAGTTGCTGAATCATAAACTCTGGTGTTCGTGCGTGCGGCATCAAAATCTACTGTGGTTTTCCGCAGAGCCTCCACCAACTTCAAAATCAGTACTGTACCTACACCAACTTGTGTTCCATGGGGGAACGGCCTTTTCCCGGCTTGCTCGAACATCATTTCCCAATAGTGAGACATATGGTGTTCGCAGCCGGAGGCCGGTCTGGAATTTCCATAAAGGCTCATTGCTACACCGGCAAGCACAAGCCCTTCCATAATATTCCCCATAGTTTCCGGGTCACGCGCTTTGGCTTTTTCGGCATCACCCAAAACCTTTGTGACGCAGTTCTCCACCAGTTCCACAATCCGCTCACAATAATGCTCGCCATTGATGAGATGAGCGAGCTTCCAGTCGCAGAGACATGTGAATTTTCCAAGAAGATCTCCTAAGCCTGCGGCAATCATGGAATAGGGGGCGTTCTTTAGAATCTCCGTATCTCCGATAATTGCCGTTGGCGTCTGGGCGTCAAATGTGGTCTTCAAATGGTTGACTTGAATCGCGGCAATGCTGGAAGCAAAGCCGTCCATCGGGGCCGCTGTTGCCACAGTGTAGAAGGGGCGGCCCATTCTATAGCTGAAGAACCGGACCATATCGTTGATTGCTCCGGTTCCGACTGCAATAACCAAGTCACAGTCCATCGGCATTTGGATCGTCAATTCTCCCAAGGTCGCTTCATCAAAGCCTGTATGTGTCAATTTAATAAGGTGGTTACGGATACCTGCATCCTCCAGAATTTTTGTGCAGGCTTTTCCAGCTATCTCATAAGTAATCGCATCACTGACTAGATAGAGACTCTCAAACCCCATGAGCTTCACCAGCTCCGGCAGTTCATGTAATGCATCTTTTCCGATACGGACTGCCCGCAAGGAAGCAAAGTGATTTTTTCCGCATGGACAGGTGAAGTGCTGATTTAAATATGCATTCAGCTCCATCGGTGTTTGGGGCAGTTCCATGAAATCGACCTCCGGTACAGAACGCGCCGATCTACAATACAAACGATCCCCATAATTTTAGTATCACTTGCATTGCTCTCAGCGAATGTATTTTTGATGTTTTTATCATACCTATAATGTAAATATAATGCAAAAGTAATCTTTTCTTCCTCTTGTGACCATCCATACTGCTCAATTTGGTAAATAATTTAGTAAATAGTTTTATCTCCAAGAAAAAAATAGATGCCCTTTGCTAGAAAGTTTTGCATCTCCTCGTCTTTCCTTTACCGCTTACTACACGGGGACACATTCATCTTTCAACTAAATACTTTACTAAATTATTTAATGCAAATATTTTTTTCTATCTTTTACACAAAAGCTGTCAGGGAATATAATTCCCTGACAGCCGCTTCTTCGCCTTATTGCAGACCTCTTACTTACTTTCGCAAGGACCAGTACTTTTTCGCACGATCAGCTTCGGGAAGTATTCCACTCGGGTGATCCTATCTGGACTATCTTCCAACTCAGAAAGATGATTTCCTGCTTCAATTTTCCGAACTAGAATGTCGATGGCTTCTCGTCCGGTCTGCCTCACATAGCTCTCTACGGAGGTCAGCGAAATTCCTTTATACTTAGAAACGCTGGTATTGTCACAGCCACATACAGAATAGTCGGCCGGAATCTGCTTACCGGAATCCGTGATGGCATCCATGATTCCAATCGCGATCATATCATTGATGGCAACAAATGCTGTAATATTTTCATTTCGCTCGATCAATTTCTTTGCCATATGGTAGCCCAGCTCATATCCTTCCGGAACGGCCTTTGCATCAGACAGCTCTGATTCTGGCGAGCACACTAAGATATTTTCAATTGGGTCCAGTCCCTGTTCTTCATATACAGCCCGCAGTCCCTCCAGTCGACGGATCCGGGTCACCTGCTTGGTCTCAAATGTAGATGTGACAAATGCGATTCGTTGGTGGCCCAACTGCAAAAGATATTCGCCGATGATCCGTCCGATGCGGAAACCATCCAGTTCCAGAATATCTGCATGATTGTGAACACCTTTATCATAAATGTGTATCACAGGTTTCGCCCACTCCACCTGCTGCATTAACATATTGTTTTCCAGCGGATACAAAAAGCACACACCTGCAAACGGGAACTGGCCGCAGATCTGCATGATACGGGTTTCCTGCGGGATTTCCCGAAATGTATCGAATGCCAATAGTGCATATCCCAATTCCTTTGCCCGCTGTTCCATAGCCTCCACCATATGCACATAGTATAAATTTGAAAGTGTTGGCGTCACTGCCATGAGGACTTTTTCATCCGGTGCAGAGGACCGCATAAAGTTATTTCGAATATATCCCAACTCATTACAGGCATCAATGACCCGGCGGCAGGTCTTTTCTGGAAATTTACTACTATTTTTCCCGTTAAGGATCATAGATACCGTAGCAGTAGAAACCCCTGCTCTGGCTGCCACATCCTTCGCTGTTACTCTTTCTTTTTTCAAACGCTCGCCCCCTACTTGAAATAGAATTATATCTTGATCTCGATCAACAATCAATCCTAATCATGGTAGTGTCAGTAGTTTTTCTCAAATTGGTTTGCAGCCCCTGACATGAATGAAGAAGTCAGCCCGCAATGGAGGCGTCCTAAACAGCGGCCTCCAGGTGCCTCATACTCATGTACGTCTTCTTGCCTCACTGGGTTCTGGCACATGGCGTAGCCTGACACTGACCAGCAGCAGAGCAGAATTGCCGTCGGGGAGACTGCCTACCACACGAGTACGGCGGCGGATTACCCGGTTCAGCAACTCGATCGATCACATTGTATCACACTCCTCGTATGACCTTCAGCGCCTCTTCTTCGGACAGTTTCCCGGCCAGATAGTCATCTCTGGCCTTGACCGCCCGGTCCAGCCACTGATAGTACTCCCCGTAGCTCAGATCCTTTTTAGACGATTCCTTGTTGATAAACTCCGCCCGCTCATAGCGTTTATACATCCGCTGCTTGGCCCGGTCAAACTCCTCCACCACTCTGATCTGGGCGGCTTTCTGCCGGTGCTTGAGCACCGGCCCCCACTCCTTGCAGGTCTTGCCGTCCTTCAGGATCCGGTCGCAATAGAGCGCTTTCTTCTTTGTTTTCGGGATAAAATACCGGCCGCAGCAATGACACCGCGCAACGGAAGGGTGGTTCGTCACAAACTGCAGAAGCAGAAAATGATGATAGTCCACAGCGGAGCGGAAATGATATTTGGTAGTCAAGGTACTTCCATCCCAGCGCAGAACTGAACGCACAGGAACCTCCCACAGCGTGTCATACTTCTCAGAAACGATTGGTTCTCCGGCTTGCATGTCATGTAATACTTCGTTGACCACAAACTGGA
>JAPFEH010000078.1 GCA_026169195.1 Dysosmobacter sp.
ATCGTATTGATTACGGGGAGAAGCTCTTGGATATGTGTATACCTTCTCTCGGACATGATAATACCCCCTGATGTAGTACTCTTATTTTCCTACATCAGGGGGCTTTTTGTCTATTGTCCGTTTTTACTGGACCTGTGCAAAGTTCCATCCGGGGCTTTCCGGTATTTACATGGATACGATCTTCCACGCGCACCACACCAGCATGGCTGCCATGACCGTGTTGACCGCCTTGGAATACTTTTGATACAACGGGAACAGGAGGCTGCCCAGCGTCGCCCAGATCAGGTTGCCCGTTCCGGCGCACAGCGCCATGATGCAGGCAAATGCCAGCACCATCTCCACATGGAAGCCCTGCGGCATGATGTATGCGGAATAAAAGGCGATCCCCAGCATCAAGATCTTGATATTCAGGAATTGCAGCAAAAACCCGTTGAAATAGGAAAGAGGCTTGGAGGCGCTTTCCGCGCCATTTCCCGCCTTGCGGGTCAGGGTCTTCCACGCCAGATACAGCACATAGCCCGCGCCGACATATTTCGCCGCCGGAACGATCTGCGGGACGATTTCTCCCAGCCCCGCGCAGCTGAAACCGCAGATCAGCATGATCGCCAGAAGTCCCGTCCAAATCCCGCACAGCAGCGGGCGGCACTTGCGGAATCCGAAGGTGCTGGTGCTGCTGAGCAGCAGAATGTTGTTGGGGCCGGGCGAAAAGGTGGTGGCACAGGCGGACAGCGCCAACTCCAGATAAACTGCGGTCATAGAAACATTCTCTCCTTTTCCTTTGGTCGTTTCAACAGGTTCAGCAGGGTACGCCTGCCTTGCAAAGCTCCACAAACTGCTTGGCTACCCGCGCGCTGCGTCCTCCCGCCCGAAGGGCGAAGGCCTCGCTGCGGATATGAAGCTCCCGCTCCTCCAGCGGCAGCGCATACTGGCGTGCCAGCTCATCCACAATATAGAGATACCGGTCCTTATCGGGGCTTGCAAAGGTGATGGTCAATCCAAATCGGGCCGATAGGCTCATCAGCTCCTGCCGGGTATCGCTTTCATGAATATCGTCGCCGCTGCGGTCTGTCAAGGTCTCTTTGATGAGGTGCCGGCGGTTGCTGGTAGCATAAACGGCAATGTTTTTTGCCCGTCCTCCCACGCTTCCTTCCAGAATGGCCTTCAACGCCGCAAACTGATCGTCATTGGCGGTGAAGCTCAGGTCATCAATGAACAGGACGAATTTCAGCGGATTGGCTGCCAGCGTATCCATCAGGTCCGGCAACTGGTACAGCTGGTTTTTCTTCACCTCCACCAGCCGCAGTCCCTCTCCGGCAAAGGCATTGGCAATGGCCTTGATGGTGCTGGATTTTCCCGTACCGGCATCGCCGTACAGCAAAACATTGTTGGCAGGCCGGCCTTCCAGCAGCGCCTTGGTGTTGGCAATGATCTTTTGGCGTTCCTGCTCATAGCCCGGCAGCTCCTCCAGGCGCTGGGGGTCGGGATGCTTCACCGGTACCAGACGGCCGTTTTCCACCGTAAACATATGATAACGGGCAAACACGCCGTAGCCTTTGGTCCCGACCTCCTGCATCCGCCGGCGGTAATCTCCCGCGATGGAGTCATCCGAGACCGTCCACCCCTCCAGAAACAGGGGAGCGTGTTCCAGCCCTGCCATCAGATCCGGCAGCCGGACCTGTGCCAGTTGGTCCAGAAACGCCAGCTCCTTGGCGAGACACCGCTCCAGCACCGGGGTCACCGCACCGGCAGCGTAGCCTTGAATACAGACATTCTCACTTTCCATCACAGCGTTGCGGAGATAGGCGCTCCAGTCCTCTCCGTACCGGAACAGGCGGGCTTCAAACTCCGCGCAGCAGCCGGTAAACGCGGTCTGATTCCGGCAGCGTGCCTCCAGCATGGCGCAAAAGGCCGACACCACCGGATCTTCCAGCAGTTCCCGGAAGATCACAAGCCCCTCCAGCCGCTGCTTCATCTCTTCAAATGTCATGGAATCACTCCCCGGATCAGATTACCGCAAAACGGCGCCTTCATCGGCGCTGGTGACCATGCGGGCATACCGCCCCAGCCAGCCGGTGGTGATGTTGGGCGCAGGCTGGACATACGCAGCTCTGCGGGCAGCCAGCTCCTCGTCGGATACCAGCAGGGACACCGAGGCGTCCGGAATGTTGATGGCGATCAGGTCTCCTTCCCGCACCAGTCCGATGGGACCGCCGGAAGCAGCCTCGGGACTGACGTGGCCGATGGAGGCGCCCCGGCTGGCGCCGGAAAACCGCCCGTCGGTGATCAACGCCACTGTCCTATCCAGCCCCATACCCGCAAGGGCCGATGTGGGGTTGAGCATCTCCCGCATACCGGGACCGCCCTTGGGACCCTCGTAGCGAATGACCACCACGTCGCCGGGGAGGATCTTCCCTTCATAAATGGCGGCAATGGCCGTCTCCTCGCTGTCAAAAACCCGGGCGGGTCCCGTGTGGACCTGCATCTCCGGCGCCACGGCGCTGCGCTTGACCACACAGCCGTTGGGCGCCAGATTTCCCCACAGGATCTGCAGACCGCCGTTGGTGCTGTATGGATCCTCGATGGGCCGGATGGCGCTGTGGTCGAGGTTCCGCGCCCCCTGAATATTTTCCCCAACGGTCTTTCCGGTGACCGTCAGGCAATCCAGATCCAGCAGCCCCTGCTTTGCCAGCTCCGCCTGCACGGCGGGGATTCCGCCGGCAGCGTGCAGATCCGGCATATGGGTGGATCCGGCGGGAGCCAGATGGCACAGGTTCGGCGTTCTGGCGGAGATCTCATTGAATACCGCCAGATCCACCGGCACGCCGGCCTCATGGGCAATGGCCAGCAGATGCAGCACCGTGTTGGTGGAGCAGCCCAAGGCCATATCGCAGGTCAGGGCATTGCGGATGCTGCGCTCATTGATGATGTCCCGGGCGCAGAGATTCCGGCGGACCATTTCCATAATGGCGGCGCCGGCCCGGCGGCCCAGCTGGAGGCGGCTGCTGTATGCGGCGGGAATGGTGCCGTTTCCCGGCAGCGCGATGCCGATGGCCTCGCAGAGACAGTTCATGCTGTTGGCGGTATACATTCCGGAACAGCTGCCGCAGCTGGGACAGCAGTTCTGCGTGCACTCCTCCAGCTTTTCCTCCGTAATCATGCCGGCTTTGAAGGAGCCGACCGCCTCAAACATCTTGGAAAGGCTGACCTCCTGCCCGTCATAGCTGCCGGCCAGCATGGGGCCGCCGGAGCAGACCACGGCGGGTACGTTCATCCGGACAGCCGCCATCACCATACCGGGAACGATCTTATCACAGTTGGGCACCAGCACACAGCCGTCGAACTGGTGCGCCATGAACATGGTCTCCACACTGTCGCAAATCAGCTCCCGGCTGGCCAGAGAGTATTTCATCCCCACATGCCCCATGGCGATGCCGTCGCACACCCCGATGGCCGGCACCATAAAGGGCGTTCCGCCGGCCGCCTCGATCCCGCTTTTCACCGCAGCGGTCAGCTTGTCCAGATTCATATGGCCGGGAACGATGTCACTGTGGGCGCTGACCACGGCGATCAGCGGCTTTTGCAGGTCCTCCGGCGTATACCCCAGCGCGTAAAAGAGGCTGCGGTTGGGCGCGCGCTCCACACCTTTTGTCACATTATCACTGCGCATGTTCCGTTGTCTCCTTACTTTTTCAGCCAGCTCATCATGGCCCGCAGCTGGGCGCCCACCTTTTCGATGGGGTGCTCGGCAGCCATCCGGCGCTGGGCCAGGAAATGGGTCTTGCGTCCGCCGTTGGGATTCATCTCCGTCAGGAATTCAGAAGCAAAGGTGCCGTCCTGAATCTCCCTCAGGATCTGCCGCATCTCCTTGCGGGTATCCTCCGTGATCAGGCGGCTGCGGGTGCGGTAATCGCCGTATTCCGCCGTATTGGAAATGGAATAGCTCATCTTGCCAAAGCCGCCCTCATTGATGAGGTCGATGATGAGCTTCATCTCATGGCAGGTCTCAAAGTATGCCATCTCCGGCTCGTATCCGGCCTCCACCAGCGTCTCAAAGCCTGCCTGAATCAAACCGCACACGCCGCCGCAGAGAACTGCCTGCTCGCCAAAGAGGTCCGTCTCGGTCTCTTCCTTGAAGGTGGTTTCCAGAATTCCAGCGCGGCCGGCGCCGATTCCGGAGGCATATGCCAGCGCCGTATCCTTGGCCTTTCCGGTGAAGTTCTGTTCCACACAGATCAGGCTGGGAACGCCCTTGCCCTCCAGATACTGGCTGCGAACCGTGTGGCCGGGGCCCTTGGGCGCAATCATGATTACGTCCACATTGGCAGGCGGCACGATGGTCTTGAAGTGGATATTGAAGCCATGGGCAAACGCCAGCGTCTTTCCCTCCGTCATATACGGGGCTACCTGCTTGTTGTAAATGTCGGCACACAGCTCGTCAGGCACCAGCATCATCACCACGTCGCCGGCCTTGGCAGCCTCCTCCACCTCCATGACATGGAAGTTGGGGCAGGTTTCGGCAAACTTGGCAGCCTTTTCCCAATGGGCAGAGCCTTTCCGCAGGCCTACCACCACGTCGACGCCGGATTCCGCCAGATTTTCAGAATGGGCGTGGCCCTGAGAGCCGAAGCCGATCACAGCCACGGTCTTACCGTCCAACATCCCCAAATTGCAATCAGAATCATAATACTTTTTCACAGCCATGGTACATTCTCCTTTTTGTCGTTTCTCGATTTGATTGTGTTTGCGCTGATGGCTCCCGACTGGCGAGCTGCCCGTTCAACATCAAAAAACGCCTCTGCCTCTTGTCAGTCAAGAGGCAAAGGCGTTTCAAATATCCTTCGCGGTACCACTCTTGTTAACGATTCCATCGGAAATCGTCATCTCAGCAGGCTCCAACAAGCCCTGCACGGTAACGGGTGCGGCCGGCTCTGCCTAACGGTCTCCCCTCAGCAGGCTACTCCGGGATGATTTCACCTTCTCCGACGCTTATTGCCTTGCACCAGACGGCAACTCTCTGAAAGCGGAGCGAAGTGGGCTACTTGTTCCCTTCATCATATTTTTCTTGAGGGTGATTCTGCCATAGAATGAGAAAAATGTCAAGCCCCTTTTTTTATTTTTTTGCAATCCGGCTGCAGATCTGCGCGCCCATTTCCCGGCACCCCGCCAATCTGCACCCCGGCTGCATGATGTCGCCGCAGCGGAGCCCGTCGCTCAGGACCTGCTGCACCGCCGCTTCCACCGCGTCCGCTTCCGCCGCCATGTCCAAGCTGTACCGCAGCATCATCGCCGCCGCCAGAATGGTGCCGATGGGGTTGGCGCGGTCCTGCCCCGCAATGTCCGGCGCGGAGCCGTGGATCGGCTCATAAAGCCCCCTGCTGCCCTCCCCCATGCTGGACGAGGGGATCATCCCGATGGAACCGGTGATCTGGCTGGCCTCATCCGAGAGAATGTCTCCAAACAGGTTTTCCGTCACGATCACGTCAAACTGACCGGGGTCCCGAACGATCTGCATGGCGGCGTTATCCACATACATGTGGAGCAATTCCACGTCCGGATATGCTTCGGCCACCTCTGTGACCACCCTGCGCCACAGGCGGGAGGTCGCCAGCACATTGGCCTTGTCGATGGAGGTGACCCGTTTCCGCCGCTTTTGCGCCATGCCAAACGCCACATGGGCCACCCGCCGGATCTCCTGCTCCGTATAGGCCATGATGTCCACAGACTTCTGCTGTCCTTCCGCAGTCTCGGTGCGGTGCTCGCCGAAGTACACGCCGCCGATCAGCTCCCGCACCACCACAAAGTCGATGCCCTTTTCGGCAATCTCCGGCCGCAGAGGGCAGGCATCCGCCAGCTGCGGGAACATACGGGCGGGCCGGATATTGGTATAAAGCCCCATGGCGGCCCGCAGCTGCAGCAGCCCCCGTTCCGGACGGTTTTCCGCAGGCTGGCTGTCCCATTTGGGTCCGCCTACGGCGCCAAGCAGCACACTGTCCGCTTTCAGACAGGTCTCCAGACTCTCCGGCGGCAGGGGAACTCCGAAGGCATCAATGGCGTTCCCCCCCATGGGGGCATCACGGTACGTGAAGGTGTGGCCGAACCGCTCCCCCACGGCATCCAGCACCCGCAGTGTCTCTCCTACGATCTCCGGTCCGATTCCGTCTCCCCGGATCACGGCAATGGTCTTGTTCATGCTTCCGTCCTCCCTGCCCGCAGCGATGCCATCAGCCCGCCTTTGGCGATCATGTCCTTGATAAAGGGGGGAAACGGCTCTGCCTGATAGGTTTCGCCCTTTGTCACATTGGTGATCACGCCGGTGTCAAAATCCACCGTGACTTCATCGCCGTTCCGGATCCCGTCGCTGGCGGCGGGGCATTCCAGAATGGGCAGCCCGATGTTGATGGCATTGCGGTAAAAGATGCGGGCAAAGTTTTTGGCAATGACGCAGCGGATCCCGCTGGCCTTGATGGCAATGGGCGCGTGCTCCCGGGAGGAGCCGCAGCCGAAGTTGACGCCCGCCACCATCAAATCGCCCGCTTTGACCCGTCCGGCAAAGTCCGCGTCCAGATCCACCATGCAGTGGGCAGCCAGCTCCGCAGGGTCCTGCGTTGCCAGATAGCGGGCAGGGATGATCACGTCCGTATCCACATGATCGCCGTATTTGTGTACCGTTCCATGTACGTTCATATCCGTTCTCCGTTCCGCCGCAGCGCGGCATTTCTCAATTCTCTCCGTGTGCCTTTCAGCCCTCCAGATCCTCCGGATGGCACAGATGCCCTGCTACGCCGGACGCCGCCGCCACTGCGGGGGAGGCAAGATACACCTCGCTGTCCACATGGCCCATGCGGCCCACAAAGTTCCGGTTGGTGCTGGAGACGCACCGCTCTCCCGCCGCCAGAATGCCCATATAGCCGCCGAGGCACGGCCCGCAGGTGGGCGTGGAGACAATGCAGCCCGCCTCCAGAAAAATGTCGGTATAGCCCTCATGCATACACGCCCGGTAAACACTCTGGGTGGCGGGGATGATGATGCCCCGAACGCCGGGCGCCAGATGGCGGCCCTTCAAAACCGCTGCGGCAGCCGCCATATCCGGCAGCTGGCCGTTGGTGCAGGAGCCGATGACGATCTGGTCAATGGCGATCTCCTTTCCCTCCCGTGCGCTGTGGGCGTTTTCCGGCAGGTGCGGCCACGCTATGGTGCACTCCACCTGCCCCAGATCCAGCTCGATGGTGCGGGTATACTCCGCATCCGCATCCGCTTCAAAGGCGCGCCAAGGGCGGTCCACCCTGCCCTCCACATAGGCGCGGGTCACGTCGTCCACCGGAAAGATCCCGTTTTTCGCGCCCGCCTCAATGGCCATATTGGAGATGGTCAGCCGGTCATAAATGGTCAGATTTGCCACGCCGGGGCCGGTGAATTCCAGCGACTGGTATCGGGCGCCGTCCACGCCGATCATCCCGATGAGCGTCAGGATCACGTCCTTGCCGGAAACAAAGGGCTTCATGGTTCCGGTCAGAACCACCCGAATGGCAGAGGGCACCTTGAACCACGTCTCTCCGGTGCCCATGGCGGCGCCCAGATCCGTGGAGCCTACACCGGTGGAAAAGGCGCCCAGCGCACCGTAGGTACAGGTGTGGGAGTCCGCTCCGATGACCGCCTCGCCGGGCGCTACCAGCCCTTTTTCCGGCAGCAGGGCATGTTCGATGCCCATGGTTCCCACATCGTAAAAATGGTCGATGTCAAACCGGCGGGCAAAGGTGCGGCACTGCTTGCACTGGGTTGCGGATTTGATATCCTTGTTGGGCGCAAAATGATCCATCACCATGGCGACACGGCTTTTGTCAAACACCTTCTGAAACCCGGCGGCTTCAAACTCGTTGATCGCCACCGGCGTTGTGATATCATTTCCCAGAACCAGATCCAGTCTGGCCTGAATCAGCTGTCCCGCCCGGACGGCGGGAAGCCCTGCATGGCTGGCCAGAATTTTTTGTGTCATTGTCATTCCCATCGTATGCTGCTCTCCTTTCAAACCGCCGCTTCCATGATTTTGTTGATGCCGTTGACGTAAGCCCGGATCGAGGACTCGATGACGTCGGTGGAAAGACCGGTGCCTGTGTAGACCTGTCCGTTGGGCGTGGATACCTTGACCACGGCCTCGCCGATGGCATCCTCGCCGTCGGTAACGGCGTGGAGACTGAAGCTCTCCAGCTTGACGTCCATATCCAGCATCCGGTTGATGGCCTTGAAGGACGCGTCCAGAGGTCCGGAGCCGATGGCGACCTCCTCCAGAACCGCTTCCTCCCGCTGCAGCCGGACACAGGAGGTGTTGGGCAGCCCGTCACCGGCGTTGACCACATGGCTCAGCAGGCGGCAGGCGCCGGCGGCGGTGCTGCGGCGGTGGAGCACCAGCGCTTCAATGTCGCTGCTGGTAATGTTCTTTTTCTTATCCGCCAGAACCTTAAAGCGGGAAAAGACCTGCTCCAGTTCCTCATCCGTCAGCTCGTATCCCATGGATACCAGCCGCTCCCGCAGGGCATGCTTGCCGGAATGCTTGCCCAGCACCATGGTATTTTGCGGAATCCCCACGTCTGTGGAATTCATGATCTCATAGGTCTGTGCGTTTGCGATGACACCGTGCTGGTGGATGCCGGATTCATGGGCAAAGGCATTGGCTCCCACAATGGCCTTGCTGGGAGCGATGGGCACGCCGGTGATGTTGCTGAGAAGCTTGCTGGAGCGGTAGATCTGTTTCGTGTTGATGCCGGTTTTCGCGTCATAGAAATCCCGCCGGGTATGAATCGCCATCACCACTTCCTCCAGACTGGCGTTGCCCGCCCGCTCACCGATGCCGTTGACCGTGCACTCCACCTGCGTGGCTCCCGCCTTTACGCAGGCCAGTGTGTTGGCAACCGCCATGCCCAGATCATCGTGGCAGTGAACGGAGATGTCCGTATGTTCGATCCCCTCCACATGTGCCCGCAGATAAGCGATCAGCTCCGCCATTTCCTGCGGTGTGGAATATCCCACGGTATCCGGCACGTTCAGCGTGGTGGCGCCTGCCGCCACCGCCTCGGAATAGCAGCGGGCCAGAAAGGCCGGCTCGGAGCGGGAGGCGTCCTCTGCGGAAAATTCAATATCCGCGCAGAATCCCTTGGCATACGCCACCATTTCGCGGATTCTGGAAAGCACCTGCTCCCGGGTCATTTGCAGCTTATACTGCATATGCAGGTCGCTGGTGGCAAGAAACACGTGGATGCGGGGATGTCTTGCCTCCTTCACGGCGTCCCATGCGGCATCAATGTCCCCTTTCGTGCAGCGGGCCAGAGATGCCACCGTGCAGTTTGTCACGGCAGCGGCAATGGCCCGGACGCTCTTATGATCCATCGGAGAGGCAATGGCAAAGCCCGCCTCGATCACGTCCACCCCCAGCTTTTCCAGCTGCTTTGCCATTTCGATCTTTTCGGAAAGATCCATGCTGCAGCCGGGAGACTGCTCTCCGTCCCGAAGTGTGGTGTCAAAAATTTTGATGCGTTTCATAACCTGTCTCCTCCTGCCTCGTTCTAAAAACAAAAAAAACAGCCTTCGTCTCTTCTGCTGAAGAGACGAAAGCTGTGAAATAGCTTCCGCGGTACCACTCTCATTGGCAACTGCCCACTCCCGGCATCGGCCCGGCATCTGCCGGACGAATCCGCCTCTCTGGTAACGGTGAGGATACCCGTTTTCGCCTAAACCAAGGTCTCAGCGAAACTACTCAGGGGCCAGTGACATCCTTGTGCTCTGCACTGCCTCGCAGCAACCGGCAGCTCTCTGAAGCGTCCGCAAAAGGATTTTTCCCCGTCATCGTATTTGCTGTTTTTTGTTGGGGCTATCATAACCGACCGTCCGGCTCTTGTCAAGCGGCGGATTCAGATTTTCAAAATACGACAAATTTTTCCCGCCGCAGCCGATCACTTTTTGGCTTTTCTGTCCACAGGCTGGACCTCCGGACCTTCATACCGCACCTCGTCCTTGATGCCGACCCGCACGTAAAAGCGGTGCATGAACCCGAAGGTAAAGCCGCCGGGCAGCATCCCGTTGACAAACAGCGCCGCCAAAACACCGATCCCGGTGTCCAGTATGCGGTTCAGGGCGTAGGACACGTAAGTCTCCAAAGGCGTATTGAACAAAATGATGCACAGCACCACGCCGCCCGGCTGGACGCCGCCCACCCAGATGCACTGACACGCCAGAATCAGCACAATCACGCCGATAAACGTCAGCGGAATCAAAAACCAGCGGTTGCTGCCGTCCGGAAACAGTGCGGCATAGACAGCAAACAGCCCCATTCCCAGAAATCCGCCTACCAGCGTTCCGAAAAAGCGGTTTCCCCCGTGGAGCTTACTCATTTCATAGTCGCTGCCCATGCCGAAAATGGCTCCAATGCAGGCAAATGCCGGACTGCGGTCCCAAAAAAAATAGATCAGCGCGCAGAGTGTGGCAGCCAGAGCCGTTTTGATATTCCGCAATCCGATCGTGGGAAGGTGGTATTCGGGTCGTTTACTGGGGGCCATGTCAGGCATCTCCTATCTCCTCATATTTCCGGCGTCACAACGGCCATCCGGCTTCACCGGCATTCAGATTTCGTTAAAAATTATATCAGTTTTCCGGACATAAAGAAAGGGGGACGGCACTGTTTTTTCAAAAACCGCCGGATTTCAGCAGGTTTTTTCGCATCGCTACCCCCCTGTTTTACAGGCACATCCAGAGAAACGCTCCCAGCTGCGGAAGCACCGCTGCCAGAACCGTCCGCTGTCCCAGAACCGGCACAAGCAGGCCGCCCAGCGCCGCACCGGCAATGAAGCAGCCGATCACCGTAAAATAGCAGCGTGCCGTCTCCAGATCCTCGCCGTCTTTTTCCCGCAGCCAGCGGGACAGCGCCGCCGTGCCGCTGCGGAGGTTTCCGGTGCACATGGTCGATGCAAAGCCGCGCCCCCGAACCTTGCGGAAGGCCTCCACCTGCATGGCGCACACAAAGGACACCATGACATTCACCGCGCTGTCGCCGCTGCCGGCAGGCAGAAAGGCCCCTGCCGCGGTCACTGCCATTTCCACTGCCAGCACGGCCTGTCTCCAATGCAGGGCACGGGTGGCCGGTGTCCGCCGCCGGAGAAATTCCACCACCAGAACCCCCAGCGAAAAAGCCGCCACCGGCACCAGATAATGTCCCGCGCACCGCCAGTCCCGTTCAGCCGCCCGAACCGCCAGCAGAACCATATTTCCCGTCTGCGCATTGGCAAAGACGCCGCCTCTGCACAAGTAGGTATAAGCGTCCAGCAGACCGCCCGCCAGCGCCAGCAGCGCCGCGACCGTCAGAGATTCAGAAGGCTGGACTGCCGCTTTTTTCTTCATAAGCGCCTCTCCCGCGAAAAAGCCGGCGCTTGCAGCGCCGGCTCTTTTCCGTTTTCAATATTCCATCTCGCCGGTGTAGACCAGCTTGGCGTCGCCTGTGAGCGTCACCCGTTCATCGGTATAGTTGACGATCAGATCGCCGCCCTTGACCCGGACTGTCACGTCTCTGCCCTTTTCGCAAAGGCCGTTTGCCACGGCAGCCACCACCGCCGCGCAGGCGCCGGTGCCGCAGGCCATGGTTTCGCCGCTGCCCCGCTCCCAGACCCGCATTTTGATGGTGCTGGGATTCACCACGCGGATAAATTCCGTGTTGACCCGTTCAGGGAAATAGGGCGCATGCTCGAACCGGGGGCCGATGAACTCCATGTCCACGGCATCCACACGGGGACAGAACACCACACAATGCGGGTTGCCCATATCGACGCAGGTGATGTTGTAGGGCCGCCCGCCGATGCGCACGGGATAGTCCACCACCGTCTTTTCCGGAATGGCAAACTTCAGCGCCGCCGTATCCAGCGTGGCATATCCCATGTCCACACAGGCAGACGTGACCTTGCCGCCGGCTGTGTAGAGCTTCATCCGCTTGACGCCCTTGCCGGTTTCAATGGACAGCTCCTCCTTCCGGACAAGATGGTTGTCATAGAGGTACTTGCCCATGCACCGCAGGGCATTGCCCGCCATCATGCCCTCGCTGCCGTCGGCATTGAACATCCGCATTCTGGCGTCGGCCTTATCCGAGCGCTCCATCAGCACAATGCCGTCCGCTCCCACGCCGTAATGCCGGTCACAGAAGGTCACGCACAGGGACTCGGGGCAGGTGATCTCCCCGTTGAAATTCTCAAAAAAGATGTAGTCGTTGCCGCAGGTCTGCATTTTGGAGAATGTCAGCTTCTGGCGCTCCGGACGCAGATGGCAGATATCCACCAGCTCCGTATTCTGCTGGGTATAACGGGAAGCCAGAATATCCGTCAGCGCATTGGCTGTATCCAAGGAGGTCAGGCAGGGGATTCCCAGCTGGACGCAGCGGTGATTCAGCCGGATAAAGTCCTTGATGTAATCCGGCTCCGTGGAACCCGTCAGGATCACATAGTCGATCTGTCCCTGCTCCAGCATCTCAAAGACGCGGCTGTCCTGTCCCAGCTTCCCGACGATCTCCACATCGGTTCCCAGCTGTGCGATCTCGCGGGCCGTTCCGTCGGTGGCATAGAGCTTGAAGCCCATCTCATCCAGCTTGCGGGCGATCCCCACGATCTCCGGCTGATCCCGCCGGTTGACAGAGATCAGCACGCCGGCGTGTTCGCTCTTTTCCACCTTATAGCCGGCGGAAACCAGCCCTTTGAACAGGGCCTCCTGCAAATTCTTGCCCAGACCCAGCACCTCGCCGGTGGATTTCATCTCCGGAGAAAGCGCGGCGTTGGCGTCCGTGATTTTCTGGAAGGAGAACACCGGCACCTTCACTGCCACATAAGGCGGCTCCTTATAAAGCCCCGTGCCGTAGCCCAGCTCCGCCAGAGGCTGCCCCACCATGACTCTGGTGGCCAGATCCACCATGGGAACGCCGGTCACCTTGGAAATATAAGGCACCGTTCGGGAGGCGCGGGGGTTCACCTCGATGACATACAGCTCGCCCTGATAGATCAGGTACTGAATGTTGATGAGGCCCTTGGTCCCCAATGCCAGCGCCAGCTTTTCCGAGCACTCGATGATGGTCTCCAGCATTTTATCGCTAATGGAGAAATGGGGATAGACCGCAATGGAGTCGCCGGAGTGGACGCCGGTGCGCTCAATGTGCTGCATCACACCGGGGATCAGCACATCCCTGCCGTCGGAGATGACATCCACCTCCAGCTCCTTGCCCATGAGGTACTGGTCCACCAGAACGGGGTTTTCGATCTTGCCGGAAAGAATGACCTCCATATAGGTCTTGACATCCTCGTCATTGTGCGCGATCACCATGTTCTGACCGCCGATGACGTAGCTGGGGCGCAGCAGCACGGGGTAGCCCAGTTCGTGGGCGGCGTCCAGCGCCCCCTGCATTCCGGTGATGCCCATGCCGCGGGGCCGCTTGATGCCAAAGTTTTCCAGAAGCTCGTCGAACCGCTCCCGATCCTCCGCCATGTCGATGGATTCCGCGGAGGTTCCCAGAATCCGGATCCCCTGCTCATCTAAGAATTTCGTCAGCTTGATGGCCGTCTGACCGCCGAAGGCTACAACCACGCCCACAGGCCGTTCCACCGCAATGATGTGCATGACATCCTCGGGATACAGCGGCTCAAAATACAGCCGGTCAGCGGTATCATAGTCGGTGGACACCGTCTCGGGGTTGTTGTTGACAATGACCACCTCATAGCCCAGATTCTTCAAGGTCCAGACACAGTGAACGGAAGAGTAGTCAAACTCAATGCCCTGTCCGATGCGGATCGGTCCGGAGCCAAGCACCATGATGACGGGCTTTCCGCTGCGGGGGAACCGGCGGGACTCGCAGTACTGATCGAAGCTGGAATAGAAATACGGCGTTTCAGCGTCAAACTCGGCGCCGCAGGTATCCACCATCTTGTATACCGCCTCAGCAGGCTCCGCCGGCAGCTGTTCCGCCCCGGCCAGACGCAGCAGGGTCTGATCCGGATAGCCCATCTTCTTGCCCTTCCGGTAGTGCTCCGCCGCAAGGCCCTCCCGCTCCAGTGCCATCTCAAAGTCCGCCATCTTCTTCAGCTTGCTGAGGAACCAGCGGTCGATCATGGTGATGGAGTGGATCTCATCAATGGAAATGCCGGACTTCAGCGCCTCGAATACGGTAAAGAGACGGTGGTCGTCCACCCGCCGCAGCCGCTCCCAGATCGGAGCGGTATCCTCCGGATCCTTTTTGCGGTTCAGGGTATCCATGCCGATCTCAGCGCCCCGAACGGCCTTCATCAGCGCCATCTCAAAGCAGGGCGCAATGGACATGACCTCACCGGTGGCCTTCATCTTGGTCCCCAGCGTGCGGGAGGCATCCGCAAACTTATCAAAGGGCCATTTGGGGAACTTCACCACAATGTAGTCCACAGACGGCTCAAAGCAGGCACAGGTCTTGCCCGTAATATCGTTTTTGATCTCGTCCAGCGTATAGCCCAGCGCCAGACGGGTGGTCATTTTGGCAATGGGATAGCCGGTGGCCTTGGAAGCCAGCGCGGAAGAGCGGGAAACACGGGGGTTCACTTCGATGACGGCATACTCAAAGCTCTCAGGATGGAGCGCAAACTGCACATTGCAGCCGCCCACGATCTCCAGATGGGTCACAATGTCCAGCGCAGCCCGGCGGAGCATCTGGAACTCCTGATCCGCCAGCGTCTGCGTAGGCGCCACCACAATGGAGTCGCCGGTATGAACGCCCACGGGGTCCAGATTCTCCATGGAGCAGATGGCAATGGTATTGCCGGCGCTGTCCCGCATGGTTTCAAACTCGATTTCCTTCCAGCCGAAGATGGCACGCTCCACCAGAATCTGCGTGATGGGAGAGGCGTCCAGACCGGTCTGGGCAATCACCCGCAGCTCCGCCTCGTTGGCGGCGGCGCCGCCGCCTTCACCGCCCAGCGTAAACGCGGGACGGACAATGACCGGATAGCCGATGCGGGCAGCCACCTCCAGCGCCTGCTCCACCGTCTCGGCAATGTCGGAGGCGATCACCGGCTGGCCGATCTCCTCCATGGCTTCTTTGAAAAGCTCCCGATCCTCTGCCCGTGTGATGGAGCGGGCAGAGGTGCCCAGCAGCCGCACACCCTGTTCCGCCAGAAAGCCCTCTTTGTCCAGCTGCATGGCCATGGTCAGGCCCGTCTGACCGCCCAGTCCCGCCAGAACAGAATCCGGCTTTTCCTTTTTGATAATCCGCTTGATGGTCTCCGTGGTCAGCGGTTCCAGATAGATCTCATCCGCCATGGCCTGATCGGTCATGATGGTGGCAGGGTTGGAGTTGCACAGCACCACGTTGACGCCGGCATCCTTCAGCACCCGGCAGGCCTGCGCACCTGCATAGTCAAACTCCGCAGCCTGTCCGATCACGATCGGTCCGGAGCCGATCACCAGTACTTTTTTAATGCTTTGATCCAGAGGCATTACAGTGCACCGCCTTTCATCAGATCCGCAAAACGGGTAAACAGGAACGCAGTATCCTTGGGTCCGGTGTGCGCCTCCGGATGGAACTGCACGGTAAAGGCCCGCAGAGCGGGGTAATCGATTCCTTCACAGGTGCCGTCGTTGGCATTGACGAAGCGGACCGTTCCCTCCGTCACGCTCTCACCGTCCACGGCGTAGCCATGGTTCTGGCTGGTGATGTAGGTGCGGACGCCCTTCAGATCCCGCACCGGCTGGTTGCCGCCCCGATGGCCGTATTTCAGCTTGTAGGTTCTGCCGCCGGCAGCCAGCGCCGTCAGCTGATGCCCCAGACAAATCCCCATCAGCGGCACCTGCCCCAGAAGCTTCTGGATCTGCCGGATCTGGTCATCATTTTCCGCCGGATCTCCGGGGCCGTTGGAAAGGACCACGCCGTCCGGAGCCATTGCCAGAATCTCTTCCGCGGATGCGGAGGCAGGGACCGTGGTTACGGTGCAGCCGTTTTTCTGGAGGCCCAGCAGAATGTGGCGTTTGACGCCGTAGTCGATCAGCACGACCTTGTGCCGCTCCTCCCCCAGTGCGGGGTACACGGCGGAGGTCTGGCAGGTGACGGCATTCACCGCTCCCTGAACGGCATAATGCTCCACCGGCGAAAGATCCGCGGGGACCTCGTCGCACAGGCAGGCGTTCATCACGCCGTGCTCGCGGATGATCCTCGTCAGCTCCCGTGTATCCACGCCCCACAGCCCCGGAACGCCCTGCTCCTTCAAAAAGGTATCCAGATCGCAGTCCGTACGGAAGTTGGACGGTGCATCGCACCACTCCCGCACCACATATCCCTTTACGCAGCAGGCGCCCTCAAAATCCTCCCGGATGATCCCGTAGTTGCCGATCAGAGGATACGTCTGCATGACGATCTGTCCTGCATAGCTGGGGTCTGTCAGGGTCTCCACATAGCCGCACATGCCCGTGGTAAAGACCAGCTCTCCGATCGAATCCGTTTCCGCGCCGAAGCGGATCCCCTCGAACACCTGGCCGTTCTGGAGCACCAAATAGCCTTTTTTCATAGCTTTCTCCCGCCTTTTGACCGTATTTTCCCATTTTTGATGATTTCTATGTTATTATGCTGCTTTTTTCCCCAACAGTCAACGCTTCCCTGCATCTTCACAAGTAGACTTTGCTCCCGCGCAAGGTACTACTTTTTGTGCATTTTCGAGAAGGTCAACCTATTTCTCCGTTTTTCAGGGGTTCCGGTCCGTCCCGCAGCCGCCTGCCGTCCGGACAGACAAAAGCTCCTTCGTATGGATTTCATACGAAGGAGCTTCCATGAGGATCCTTTAGGGGGCAGCCTGCTGCCGGTGCGGAGGACCGGTCACTCGTCCAGCTTCAGCACCGCCAGAAACGCCTCTGTCGGCACCTGTACCGTTCCCAGACTCCGCATCTTCTTTTTGCCCTCTTTCTGCTTTTCCAGCAGCTTCTTCTTGCGGGTCACGTCGCCGCCGTAGCACTTGGCAAGCACGTCCTTCCGCATGGCCTTGATGGTCTCCCGCGCAATGACACGGCCGCCGATGGCAGCCTGAATGGGGATCTCAAAGAGCTGGCGGGGCACGTTCTCCTTCAGCTTCTCGCACAGGCGGCGGGCACGGGGGTAGGCTTTGTCCTTGTGGGCAATAAAGCTGAGGGCGTCCACCTTGTCGCCGTTCAAAAGCAGGTCCACCTTCACCAGCTCGCTGGGCCGGTAATCGGACAGCTCATAATCCAAAGAGGCATAGCCCTTGGTATTGGCCTTCAGCGTGTCAAAAAAGTCGTAGATGATCTCGTTGAGCGGCATCTGGTAATGCAGCTCAACCAGATGGGTATCCAGATACTGCATATCCTTGAATTCCCCCCGGCGGGCCTGACACAGCGGCATGATATTGCCCACATAGTCGTTGGGACTGATGATGGAGACCTTCACATACGGCTCTTCGGCCCGCTCAATGGAGGCAGGGTCCGGATAATTGTGGGGATTGTCCACCCGCACCATGGTGCCGTCGGTCTTGTAGACATGATAAATCACCGAAGGCAGGGTCGTTACCAGATCCAGATCAAATTCCCGCTCCAGTCGCTCCTGAATGACCTCCATATGGAGCATTCCAAGGAAACCGCAGCGGAAGCCGAAGCCCAGCGCCACAGAGGTCTCCGGCTCAAAGGACAAGGACGCGTCGTTCAATTGCAGCTTCTCCAGCGCATCCCGCAGGTCCGGATATTTGCTGCCGTCCTCCGTGTAGATTCCGCAGTAGACCATAGGCTGCACGGGGCGGTAGCCCGGCAGCGGCTCCGCTGTGGGGCAGGCGGCATCGGTGACGGTGTCGCCTACACGGGTATCCTGCACATTTTTGATGCTGGCGGTGAAGTAGCCCACCTCGCCGGCCCGCAGGCAGTCGCAGGGCTCCAATCCCAGCGGCAGCAGGTGTCCGCACTCCAGCACGGAATACGTGGTGCCGGTCGCCATCATCTTCACCGTCTGGCCGACCCGCAGCGTCCCCTCCATCAGCCGCAGATAGACGATGACGCCCCGATAGCTGTCATACTGGCTGTCAAAAATCAGGGCCTTCAGGGGTGCGGTTTCATCTCCGGCAGGCGCGGGAATATGCTGCACCACGTCTTCCAGCACAGCCTGAATGTTGATGCCCATTTTGGCAGAGATCTCCGGCGCGTCCATGGCGGGCAGCCCGATGATGTCCTCCACCTCCTGCTTGGATTTCAGGGGATCTGCCGCCGGAAGATCGATTTTGTTGAACACCGGCAGGATCTCCAGATCGTGCTCCATAGCAAGATACGTGTTGGCCAGCGTCTGCGCCTCCACGCCCTGTGTGGAATCCACCACCAGCACCGCCCCTTCACAGGCTGCAAGGGAACGGGAGACCTCATAGTTGAAGTCCACGTGGCCCGGCGTGTCAATGAGGTTCAGCTCATAGACCTCCCCGTCCTGCGCCCGGTAGTTGAGCCGGACCGCCCGCGCCTTGATGGTGATGCCCCGTTCCCGCTCCAAATCCATATTGTCCAGCAGCTGATCTGCCATCTGCCGCTTCGCCACCGCGTCGCATTGCTCCAGCAGGCGGTCCGCCAGCGTGGACTTGCCGTGGTCAATGTGGGCAATGATGGAAAAATTCCGGATATTGGCTTGTTTACTCATATGCAAAAACCTCCCTGAGGTCATTTCCAGATTTGCTCATAGTCGTAGTGTACCACAAAATCCCGCAGACCGTCCAGCACTTCCCGCCGGTTTTCTTCCGTCAGACGGTATTGTCCCGCAGGCATGGCCTGCGCCATGCGGTAGGTCACCCGCCCCGCCACATGGATGTGGTCCGCGTAATGGTCCAGATTCGTGATGATCTCCTTGTCCGCCATAAAAAACTGCAGCTCCGCATTGTCATAGCCCAGCAGCGTCTCCGTCGTCTCATCCAGCAGCTTCAGCATGGCGTCCGTCTGGCCCAGCCGGTCCATTTTGTCCCAGAACAGGATGCTGTACGGCGAGAAAAAGAAAATAAATTCCGTGTCCGGATGCCGTTCCAGCCATCCGCGGACCACCCGCAGGTTTTCCCGTCCGGATTCCAGAAAGCTGTCCGCCGGCACAGCCGCCCCGACTGCCTCCGGACGCTCATAGCCTGCCAGAGCCAGTTCTTTTGAAAAAAACACGTTGCCGTCCCACACAAACGCGTCCTGCAGGGGACGGGTCTCTCCCGCCGCCTTTTTCAGCAGCGCATACCCCGACCGCAGCAGCGCGTCCTTGTTCAAAAGATACTGCCCGTCGTTCCACGGGCTGCTGTCATAGAGATACTCCGGCAGCTGATCCGGCTCCTGTGCGGGGTCCCGCGCCAGCAGATTGGGGTCCAGACCGAAAATCACCCGCTTGACGTCCTGACAGTTGAAGGCATACTCCAGCGCCCGATCAAACTCCCGGAAGCCGCCGTTGGGAAAGGTGACCTTCACGGTGGACGTATCGTAAAACACATCAAACCAGAAGGGGCGGTAATTGGCCGCCAGAGAAGACCCCATCAGCACCGTCTCATAGCTCTGGCTGCGCAGAAGCCCCGCGCCCTGAGCACGCTGGTCAAACCAGACCTCTCCCTCGGGGTCCGGATCCCGATAGTGAAAAAAGGGATCTGCCAGACGGACTGTCCCCGCGCACAGCGCCAGCAGCACACAGGCTGTCAAAAGACACACCGCCGTCCATCGCCGGTAAGCTCGTTTCAAAACCGCGCCCCCTTAAAAGTTCGAGTAAATAAACGCTGTGCCATTGGAGAAGGACAGCACCGCCCACGCCAGCAGCACACCGCAGAGCACGGCGCTCCTCCGGTTCAGCCGCAGGCCGTCCAGCCGTTCCGCCGTCTCCTGCGGCCGCAGAGACACGACCAGTCCCGCCGACAGCAGGCCCAGCAGCACCAGCCATGGCATCCAGCCCTTCAGCTGCGGCAGGATTGTTTGCAGCGCCGTGACCTCGCTTTCCAGCACTCCGGCTGTCAGCGCCGCTGCCGGAAGGCCCGCGCCGCCCGACACTCCCGCTGCAAGCAGCGCGCCCGCCGCCGAAAGGCTGGGCGCCCGGAAAAAGATCCACGCCAGATTGACAAAAAGGAAGGTCAGCAGCCATTGCACCGCCTTGGGCAGCCGTTCCCGACGGGAACCCCAGATCCGTTCCGCGACCTGTGCCAGCCCGTGGAGCAGGCCCCATACCAGAAAGGTCCATCCCGCTCCATGCCACAATCCGCTGAGCAAAAAGACCAGCACGATGTTCCCGTAGGTCCGCGCGCTTCCCTTCCGGCTCCCGCCCAGCGGGAAATACACACATTCCCGCAAAAACGTGGTCAGGGTGATGTGCCAGCGTTTCCAGAACTCCCCCACCGACAGCGCCCGATAGGGCGTGCGGAAGTTTAGCGGCAGCCGGATTCCCAGCAGTCTGCCGCAGCCCGCGGCAATGTCGCAGTACCCCGAAAAATCCAGATACAATTGCAGCGTATAGGCCAGCATGACCAGCCACGCGCCCGGTGCCGTCAGATCTGCCAGCATGGCCCAGCCGTTGTCCGCAACGGTTCCCAGCGCGTCGGCCAGCAGCACTTTTTTTGCCATTCCCACTGAGATGGCATACATCCCCGCCGCCGCGTCCCGCGCGTCCGGCCGCAGGAACGACGTCCCCCGCAGCTGCGGAAAAAACGCGTCCGGACGCAGGATCGGGCCGGACACCAGCGTTGGAAAAAACAGCCCGTACAGCACAAGGCTGTCCCCCGGTACGGGCACATACTGGCGGGTGTAGACCTCCTTCAAAAGCCACAGCTGCTGAAACGTGAAAAAGCTCAGTCCCAGCGGCGCCCAGCCCATGGAGACGGCTCCGCCGGTGAAAAAGCCCAGATACTTAAACACGCACAGCACCGCAAGATGGTACCCGCAGGCCGCCGCCAGCCAGCCGCGCCGGCGGCCGCCCTCTCCCGCAAGATGCCGGACCGTTCCCGCCGTGACGCACAGCCCCGCGCACAAAACCAGCACGCCTGCCGGCCCGTCCCAGAGGGCGAAGATCAGGCAGGCCGCCGCCAGCGCCAGCCGCCCTGTCCGGAGATCCCGCCGGCCGGCAGCCCCGCACAGGAACACCGTGGCTGCCAGAAACCATATAAATGACAACGACTGTACGTTCATATCACTCTCTGGCGAGGGTGTTGAGCCGGGCATCGGCGGTGCTGAGCACCTGCGTCATGCTCTGACAGCGCCCCGGATATGCCTCCGCCACCGCTTCGGCTGACATGGCGGGAAACACGGCCTTTTGCTCCGTCTGCTGCCGCAGGGCATGGAAATAGCGGGATTCCTCCAGCTTCATCTCCGCGTCCGCCATGCCCAGCGTACAGTCCGCCGCATTCAGCGCAAAATAATCCTCATTGGCTCCGGATTCCCGGTACAGGTGGCGGTAGAGCTGATAGATCCCGCTGCCCAGATATGCCGCAGCGGCATTGATGGCAGCCTTGTCCCCCAGCTTGCCCAGCAGGCCGAACAGCACCCCCAGCGCTCCCGAAAGGAGCTTGCTCTGCAAGGTCGCCATCACACTGCCCTGCAGCACGTTCCCCGGCTCCGCCGCGTTCAGGATCTCTTCGTGGGTCAGCATGCTGCCCTCCCGGGACAGCGTGCGGCCCAGCATAAAATCCGCCGATACATGGTAATAATCGCAGGCCTTCACCACGAAGGACAGCCCCGGTTCCCGGATGCCGTTTTCATAATGGCTCAGCAGCGCCTGTGAGATCCCCAGATCTCCGGCAGCGGTCCGCTGGGAAACGCCCCGCTCCTTCCGCAGCAAAGACAGGGTACGTGAAAATTCGGAAGCCATATTCTGATCTCCTTTGCAGCTTTTCTCTCTTGATTTCTAATACGCGCCGTATAGTTTAACAAATCAGATACGGAATGTAAAGAGGTTTCTGTGAAAAAGGACGCCGCAGCCGCGGCGTCCCGTCCTGTATTCTCAAAACCGGCTCCGGACCGGCAGCATCGCCTTAAAACAGGCCCACCTGATCCGGCAGCACATCGCCGCCGATATTCCGCATCTGCCGGGCATTTTCCTCTCCCAGCCGGTCACACACGGCGATCTTCCGGATCATATCCTTCACCGTCAGCTCCAGCGCCGTTCCCTCCCGGTAATCGGCCCGGAAGATAAAATCCACCCGTCCCTTGGCCAGCAGATCCTCCACCCCCGGGCGGTTGCTGTCCTGATAAACGGCAATGGCCTGTCCGCCGTAGGCCCGCATCATCTTCATGCAGGGAACGTCCGAGAGCCCGTCCCCCATGTAGACCATGTTGGTGAAGGGGACCCGCTTGCTGTCATCGGGCATGGAGTCGTTGAGCTTCCGGTCCTCAGACACATCCAGCACACCCTTGTTGATCCGGTAAACAAACTGGGTCTTGGCGGTAAAATTGACCGTCAGCTTGGGCCAGACCGGCTTTCCCGCTTCATCATAGTAAAACTCACTGGCGTAGATCTCCCGGAACGCACCGCTGATGGCGGAGCCTTCGATGATCTCCCGCAGTCCGGAGGAAATCACATAATGCTCCACCTGAACCCCCTGCTCTGCGCCGAAGGCATCAATGCGGTGAAACCAGTCCTCCACGCCGGGAAACAGCACGATGTCTCTTCCCATTTCCGTAAGGCTCTCTCTGGTAAAGGGCAGGCCCCGCTTTTCCGATTCCCGGATCATGGTATACATATAGGCCAGAATTCCGTCCATGTGCGTTTCCCGCCCGAAGCTGTTGGCAAGCGTCCAGAATTCTCCGGGCGTCATCCCCAGCGACGGGATGAAGGTATAATCCTCCATATCCGTCGTACACAGCGTCTTATCGAAATCATACAGAAAGGCCACGATGGGCGCCTGCTTTTCCATAGCTCCTCCTTATGAAAAAAGCGGCTCCGCGGAGCCGCTTTTTTGTGGGTCATTCTCCGCTGTAATTGCGGCCGAACTTCAAATCATCCAAGCTGATGCGGCGGGTGCTGTCCAGATCGCCGCCGGCAAAGGGGTTTTCCTCCGGATACTCCGCGGCGGCGGGAGGTTCCTCCTGCGCCGGCTGCTCTGCAGCTTCCGCCTCTTCCTGCGCGGCAAAGGCCGCCATCACTGTTTCTCCGATCTCCTCCACCCGGGCTTCCTCCCGTGCGGGGGCGGGCTGCTGCACGTCCATCTGCGGCAGCTGCTCCAGAAATTTCAGCTCCTGCGCGCACAGATCCCGTCCCGCGGCGATAAAGCGAGCCAGCTCCTGCTGCCCCTGTGTCAGACGCTCCTGCGCGGCGGTCAGCTCCATCTGGTACTGCACCGTCCGTTCCTTTGCGTCCGTGTCGGCCTGCGCAAGAATCTCATCCCGCTTTGCCTCCGCGTCCCGGACAATGGAATCCGCCATGCGCTGGGCCGTCAGCAAGGTCGCCCGCATAGAGTCCTCCGTCGCCCGGTATTCCTCCACCTTTTCCACCAGAACCTTCAGCTTGGCCTTCAGCGCTGCATTTTCTTTATAAAGGGCCGTATAGTCATCCGTCAGCTCGTCCAGAAATTCATCGACCATGGCCATATTGTATCCGCCCATGACTGCCTTGGTGAAGGCGTGCGTGGAAACCTCCTGCGGTGTCAGCATATCCAGTCTCTCCCTTTTTGTCAAAATACGCTCCCGCACTGCCTGCCGCCTTCAAGGCCGGCGGCGCTCACGGGGCAAGCTGCCTTCAAAAATAAAGGCCGTTGTTTTCCAGCTCGTCGATCAGGTCTCCTTCAATGTCCACATGATACGGGGTAATGATAAATGTATTGGCGGAAACCTTCTTGATCTTTCCCTCGCCGGCATATGCCACACCGGACAAAAAGTCGATCAGGCGGCGGGCAATGTCCTTGTTGGTGGATTCCAGATTCAGCACCACCGTCCGCTTGTCCTTCAGGTGGTCGGCGATCTCAGAGGCGTTTTCAAACCGTTCCGGCTTCACCAGCACCACCTTCAGCTGGGTGGTGGCGTGGATGTTGACCACTTTATTCCGGCGGTCCTCCGCCTTATTGCGGCGGTCTTCAAAGGCGTCCCGTCGGGGCGTCTCCTCAAAATCATCAAATTCCTCGTCCTCATCCTCATAGGGGTGAGTCAGCTTCTTCAATTCATCAATAAAGCCCATGGCGGCAGCCTCCTTGTTGATGGAGTTTTTACAGGTAGTGGCGGGCGCCGAAAATGGCGGTGCCCACCCGAACCATGTTGGCACCGGCGCGGATGGCATCTTCATAATCTCCGCTCATGCCCATCGAGAGATATTCTAATTCATTATGAAACAATTTCTCATTGATGTCAACATAAAGCGCCCGAACTTTGTGAAAATACTGCATATTGGCATCTCTGTCCGCATCTGCGGGCGGAATGGTCATCAGACCCCGCACCCGCACGTGCTCCCGCTTTTTTGCCTCTTCGGCCGCGGAAAAGAGCGCCTCCGGCGCAAAGCCGCTCTTGGCCTCCTCTTCTCCGATGTTCACTTCCAGCAGGATGTCCTGCACGATGCCGTTGGCGGCGGCAACCTTCTCGATCTCATCCAGCAGCGGCAGCGAGCCTACAGACTGGATCAGCGCCGCCTTGCCCACCACCTGCTTGACCTTGTTGCGCTGCAAATGGCCGATGAAGTGAAGGGGCGCGCCGTCATAGGCGTGCTCACTGAGTTTCTGGGTCATCTCCTGCACCCGGTTTTCTCCCAGCACATCAATTCCGGCGGCGATGGCCTCCCGGCAGGCGGCGGCGTCATTCATCTTGCTGGCGCCCACCAGCGTGATCTCTCCGGGGTCCCGCCCCGCCTCTCTGGCGGCTGCGGCAATGTTGGCCCGCACCTGACGGATGTTTTCAGCAATGGACATACTTTCCAACTTCTTTCTATTTGAATTTTTAGAGATTCCCGTATATGCTCCGCTCATTCCGAAAGAATGACCTTTCCGTCATACAGTTCTCCAGCGGAAAGGATGACTTCGTCTCCAGCACGCAGCCGAAGCGGCTCCCTGTCTGCAGGCGGGTCGGCCTGCACCAGTGCAAAATTCTCGCCTCTGTACAAGACCTTGACCGGCTTGAAGCGGGCCTCCACGCCCATGACGCAGTATACGCCGATGGTGCGCGTTTCCGTTTCCGTTCCGTCCTCTCCGGTGTGCGAGGCAGTCACCACCCGCAAAGCCTCCTCGGGCACGCGGATCCCCTCCACACCGCCGCTGATGATCTGCGCGCTCTGCTGCCGCAGCAGCGTCAGCTCCGAAAGGTAATTCCGGCCCTCCAAGACTACCACGCACCGGCCGTTTTCCTCCTGCCCCACGTGGGCCACCGTCACCGTCAGGTCCCGCTCCACGCCCTTGGCGAACCGGAGCGTCAGGGGCGTCTCCGCATCCTGCATACGCTGCGCCTCCGCCGCTGTTACAACGGTCACATAATACCATGCGTCTCCCAGCACCAGCTTTCCCGCTCCGGCAGCCGCCGGATCAGGCTCCACCGTTTGAAGCTGAGAGGGCGTCATGGTGCGGATACTCTCCGGCGTCAGCAGCGCTTCGTAACCGTCCACCACTGCCGAATACAGTCCGGACTTCGGCGCCGTGACACGGCGGACCGCTCCTGCGATCTGCGTCTGCAGCGTTTTGACCTGCCCTTGCAGATCCTGAATCTGTACCGTCAGGTCGGTGGTATCCGTATTGGTATAATCCCGCTTGAGCACCTGTGCCCGCAGATGCGCGCCCTGTTTCTCCGCATCGCCCAGATGCCCCGCTGTCAGGGCGGCCCGGTAATCCAGAATGTTTCTGCGGATCTTTACATCCAGCTTCTGTGCCACTTCTACGCCGACTTCCGCTTCCTGCGCATACCGCAGCTGTTCCATGCGGGCATTCAATGCCTCGATCTGCGCCTGCAGATCCACGGAAGCCTGATCGGCATAGACCGCCGCCACCGTGCCGCCCGCAGAGACCCGCTCCCCTTCTTCCCTGCGGACCTGCAGCACACCGGTCTGCTGCGGCAATACCAGCTCCTCCCGCACCACATATCCGGAAACGCTGGCAGCCTCCTCCACCCGGTAATGATATGTCGGAATGGTGGAGAGCGGGTCACTGAAATAGCGAACCGTCTGAACGCCGAAATAGAGGGCGAGCGCCAGTGTGACCGCCGCCATCAATAATTTTGTACCGATCCCGTTGTTTTTCATATTGGCCCCTTATGTACCTCTGCTTTCTGACTGCGGGGAAGCGCGGCTGACCGGAACGCATCTGCCGGACCGGCCGCCGTTACAGCATCCCGCCGGCGCAGCCTTCCTCCGCTTCCTCTGTCAGCTCCACCCGCTGAAACGGAACAATGGTGGAAATGGCGTGCTTATAGATCACCTGCTGACGGCCCTCGCTGTCCAGAATCACCACAAAAGAGTCGAACCCTGTGATCACCCCGCGCATTTGAAAGCCGTTCATCAGAAACACCGTGACCGGGACCTTGCCCCGTCTGGCTCTGAGTAGGAAAAGATCCTGCAAATTTCCTTTGTTGTACATATCGTCTGCTCCTTTTTCTGTATGAGTCGGACGTTTTTTCCATGTTTCGCCCGCGGGACTAGGATACCCCCGCAGCCTGCAGGATTTCTGTCGAACGCTGTAAGGCTTTCGCAAAATCCCGTTCTTTTTCCCATTCGATCCAATGAATGGCCTCATTTCGCCGCAGCCATGTCAGCTGCCGCTTGGCGTACTGGCGGGAGCGGAGCTTCACCTCTGCAATGGCCTCCTCCTCTGTGGCGGTGCCGTCCGCCACACGGAGAAATTCCTTATACCCGATGGCCTGCCACGCAGTCGCCTCTCTGGGAAGCCCCTGCTCCAGCAAAGCCCGCACTTCCTCCGTCAGCCCCGCCTCTACCATCTTGTCCACCCGGCGGTCGATGAGCGCTTTCATGTCCTCCCGATCGGCAAAGCGCAGCCCCAGCCAGACCGCGTCATAGCGGGGCGGCAGATTGCGGGTTTCGGCGTTGTGGGCGGTGATGGTCTTTCCGGTCTCCCGATAAACCTCCAGCGCCCGCAAAATCCGTTTTTCATCCGCAGGATGCAGCCGCTGCGCCGCCTCCGGATCCACTTGCCGCAGCTCCTCCAGCAGCGGGGCGATCCCCTCCCGCTCCAGACGCTGCTGCAGCTGCCGCCGCACTTCTCCGCCGGCCTGTCCGCCGGCAAACTCCCGTCCCTGAACCACCGCTTCCAGCCACAGTCCCGTGCCTCCTACCAGAACGGGCAGCTTTCCGCGGGCCAGTATGTCGTCCACCACGGGAACGGCCTCCCGCACATAGCGGGCCACCGACCATTGCTCCGCCGGATCCGCCACGGCGATCATGTGATGGGGCACGCCGTCCATTTCCGCCGCCGTGGGCGCCGCCGTGCCGATGGTCATGCCCCGATAGATCTGCATGGAGTCCACGGAGACCACTTCACCGCGGAACCGCTTCGCCAGCAGAACGCCCAGCGTCGTTTTCCCGCAGGCGGTAGGCCCCGCCACACAAACGATTTTCGGCGTCATGATCTCCCTCCTCTGCGTTTTCAAAATTCCGCCGCCAGCTTTCCGGCCAGCTCACAGGCTGCCGCCAGCGTTTCCTCCCCTTTTTCCGGACAGGCATCCAGCCCGCCCGCAAAGACATACTCGAAGCGGGGGATGCCAAACATGGCCGCCAGCTGCCGCCAGTGGATCACGCCGGCGCTGTCCTCCCGTTCAAAATCCCCGCCGGTGGTCAGATAGACCAGTCCGCCGGCGGCACAGTCGCCGTGGCAGCCGGCTTCATCGTAATGGTAGGAAAGGCCGTTTGCGGAAATATGCTCAATATACGTCCGCAGAGCCGCCGGATAGCTCAGATCCCAGAAGGGCGCCGCCACCACAACGGCGTCCGCCGCCCGGAACTGCCGGGCCAGAGCAAAGACCGGCGCATCCCACGCCCCCGCAGAGGCCAGCGCGTCCCGCTCATTCAACCCCTCCGGATCGAAGGGCCGCAGTGCCAGCAGCGTCTCCGGCGGCACCGTTTCCAGCTCCGCCTCCGGATGCGCGGACCGGAAGGCGTTCAAAAACGCGTCCGCCAGCCGCCTTGTGCGGGAATCCTGCCCCCGCTGACTGATGCAGCAATCCACAAACAGCAATCTCATAGCTTCCTCCTCATTCCATACAAAGCCCGTTCAGGCCCGTTTGAACATTTTCTCCAGCTCATGGTTCGACAGGCGGACTGCCACAGGCCGCCCGTGGGGGCAATAGCGCACCTCGCCGCTCTGGACCTTTTCCACCAGCACCCGCAGTTCCGCTTCATCGCTGGTCCAGCCGCCCTTGATGGCAGCCTTGCAGGCCATGGTATGCAGCAGGCCCTCCCGCCGTTCCTCCGGATTTTTTCCGCTGCGCAGCTTTTCCGCCAGCTCTTCCAGCGTCGCCGTGGTATCTGCCGCATCCAGATCCGCCGGAACCTCCCGCACCAGCACCGCGCCATCGCCGAAATCCTCACAGGAAAAGCCGAACTGTTCCAGCAGGGGCCGGTTTTCCAGCAGCAGCGCGCCGTCTTCTCTGGAAAGCTCCGCCGCAACCGGCTGCAGCAGCGTCTGCCGCATGGGCGGCTCCAGCGCCGCTTTCAGCCGGTCAAAATGGATCCGCTCATGGGCGGCATGCTTATCAATGAGCCACACGTCTCCTTCCGCGCTCTCACAGATGATATACGTGTGCAGCACCTCGCCTGCGATGCGCCAAGGGATTTCCCGCGCAGGCTCCAGCACCTGCTGCTGCTGCGGGATCTCCAGCTCCGTCTGCACCGGTGCCGGAATGGCAGGCGTGAAGGGCTTTTCCGGAGCCGGGGAACGCGGCGTCTCTTCCCGCGCCGTCTCTTCTGCCGCAGCAGGGCGCGCCGTTACGGACGCCGGCGGCGCACCGAAGGCGCCGGAGGGTTTTTCCAGCGGGCGGAACGCAGCGGGACGCGCTGTCGGCTGCACGCTGTCCGCCACCGGAACCGCCGCCCTCCATTCCGGATCCCACGCAGGCGCAGACTGCTGCGGACGTACCGGCGCAGTCTGCCGTGACGCAGCAAAAGGCGCCGCCTTTCCCGCCTGCTCCCGATAGGTCTTGGCGTCCATGGTCCGGAAAAAGTCCTGCCGGGGGGCTGTGGACGGGACCGCGGCCGCTTCCCTGACCGGGGCGGAACCCGCGTCCAGGCAATCCAGCACGGTGTGGTACACCGCGTTGAACACCTCCCGCTCCCGGGCGAATTTCACCTGCGTTTTGGCAGGGTGCACATTGACGTCCACCCCCTCTGCGGGCAGTGTGACAAACAGCACGCAGCCGGGAAAGCGGCCCTTCATGATCTGATTGCGGTAGCCCTCCTCCAGAGCCGCCGTCAGAAGCTGGGACTTGATAAACCGGCCGTTGACAAAAAACACCTGCATGGAGCGGGAGCCCCGTCCCATCAGGGGCTGCGTGACAAAGCCGCGGACCGACACCTCTCCGCCGCTGCCCTCCACCGGAAGCAGGGAGGCGGCAAACTCTCTGCCCAGCGCCGCATATACGGCCGATTCCGCTTTTCCGTCTCCGGGCGTGTGGAGGCTCTCTGCCCCGTCCTTCATCAGCTTAAAGGAGATATCCGGATGGCTGAGGGCCAGATGCTGCATCAATCCCGCCACGGCGGCCGTCTCCGCGCTGTCCTTCTTCATAAATTTCAGACGGGCCGGCGTGTTGTAAAAGAGATCCCGCACAACCACGGTGGTTCCCTCCGGTGCGCCCACCTCTTCCACCGGACCGGAAACGCCGCCCTCCAGCCGCAGCTGCGCGCCGGCCGCGCCTTTCCGGGCCGTTAAAACCTCCATGCGGCTGACCGCACAGATGGCTGCCAGCGCCTCTCCCCGAAAGCCCAGCGTTCCGATCCTGCCAAGATCGTCCGCGCAGCGGAGCTTGCTGGTGGCGTGGCGCAAAAAGGCGGTGGGCAGCTCCTCCGGCGCAATGCCGCAGCCATTATCCGTCACCCGGATCAGGCCCATGCCGCCCCGCCGGATCTCCACGACGATGGCGGTGGCTCCTGCGTCAATGGAGTTTTCCACCAGTTCCTTGACAACGCTGGCCGGCCGTTCCACCACTTCTCCGGCAGCGATCAGATCCGCTACATGCGCGGGCAGCTGTACGATATGAGGCATCTTTGTTCCCTCCAAACCCGCTAAAACTTACAAAAACAGCACCGCTACCACCGGAATGGTAAGAATGGATACCAAGGTGGTCAAAAAGGTTCCCTGTGCCATACATTCGGTGTCCCCGTGATACTCCATACAGAGCATCGCGCCGTTAACCGCGGCGGGCATAGCCATCAGAACCACGGCAATGCCAGCCACCAGCGGCTCCACCTGCATCCAGCCAAGAATAACCCACAGCAGGGCGGGCAGGAGCAGCAGCCGCAGCGCCGTCAGCACCCACAGCCGCGGCGAGGCAAAGACCTGCTTCACCGAAAGCCCCGCCAGCAGCGATCCCACCACCAGCAGGGAAAGCGGCGTGGTCAGATCCCCAACAAACGCCGCGCATTCCCCCACCAGCGCCGGAAGGGAGAGCCTGCACAGCGCCACCACCAGCGCCAGAACCGCGGCAATGATGCAGGGCGACGCCAGCTGCTGCCAGCGGAATTTTGCCCGTCCCGCCAGCATCAGCGGGCCGATGGAATAGGCCAGCAGATTGAAGGGAAGCACCAGGATCACCGCATAAAACAGCGCCTCCGGCCCAAACACCGCAACGGTCACCGGATAGCCGATAAAGGCCACATTGGGAAACACCAGAATATACCGCCAGACGCCTTTCTGCTGCTCCGTTCCGCCCAAGATCCGCGGTGCAGCCACCGCCACCAGCATTTCAACGCCGTAAAACACAGCTGCCACCTTCAGCGTCGAGAGGATCTTCGATGCCTCCGGCAGCGTCTCTCCGGTGGTCACAGAGGCAATGATCAGACAGGGCATGGTAATATTTAGAATGATCTTGGAGAGCTTTTGATCCGTCTCTCCGCCCAGATAGCCCAGCCGGCGGGCCAGATAACCTGCCGCGATCCCGAACAGGATCACCAGCATTTCAAAAAAAGTATCCAGAAAACTCATGGGTCACGTTCTTCTCTCTTTCCAATCAGGTCTCATGCCACTGGCCGCGGTAGCCCAGTGCATCCACCAGAGCATACAGCTGCCGCACCGAGCGGGCGTCCCCCTCTACGGAGCGCAGCAGCTCATTTTTGCCGTCCGTCTCAATATTGACCGTCCAGTCGCCGTTTTTCTCCCAGCAATAGACCATTTTTACGGATGTCAGCGGGATCTGCCGCTCTCCCAGCGTCAGCACTCCGCCGGCAATGGTCCACCGCAGCACAGCGCCGGCGTCTTTGCCGCCGGGCATCAGCTTCAGCATCTGCGGGTACAGCAGCCAGATCAGCACCGGCACCAGCAGCGCAATGCCAAGCTGGGTCATCAGTCCCGTCTCCAGCTGCCGCAGAAGCGTCCGCGCAATGGGCAGTGTCACCAGCAGGATCAGCCCTGCCGTGATCCCCAGAGCCGCCGCCTTCTGCCAGCCTCCCTTCCGTTTCACCGTCACTTCACCAGACATCCGCAATTCCTCCTTACCTTACTGCCCATACGTTCAGCGCGTTGACCGCCGCATGGACGCCGATGGCCGTCCACAGCGTGCCGCTGTGTTCATAGCTCCATGCCAGCACCACACCGGGGACCAGATACTGGATCATCAGCAGAAAACAGCTCAGATCCTGCCGCACCACCGCAAACTGCCAGACATGCAGCAAAGCAAACAGCAGACAGCTCACTCCATAGGCCGCCAAGCGGCTTTTGCTTTTCAAATTTCCAAATACCAGACCCCGGAACAGCACCTCCTCCACAAACGGCGCCAGCAGCACCACGATCAGCAGCGTCCTCTGCGGCGCATCCTGAATCTGCGCGGAGATGGCGGAGTCATTCAGGTTGGTCCGGTTGGCTACGATCAGATTGCTGAGCCGGTACACCAGCTCGTTGAGTCCGTACAGCCCCACCAGCCCCGCCAGCGCGGTTTTGCAGGCAGTTCCAAGATTGTCCGCAAGCTGCCGGGTCGTGCGCAGGAGAAACCGGTGAAAGATGACGACGGTCACGGCAAACAGCACGTAATCATAAATCAGGTTCTGTTCCGCGGCGGAAAAGGAAACGGACAGCAGCCCCTCCAGCATCCGGAACAGCGGGTCCGCCGCAAAGGGCAGCACCAGCAGATATAACACGAAAAAGACCACGCCGGCGATCTGTTCGCCGGTCGTCATGTAAGACGCGGCCTTGCGTCCAGCCATACATACCTCCCAAACGGCGCCGGCTCCTTCCGGCGCGGAAAACAGCCCTCCGGAGCCTTTACATCAATTTTTGCTTCAGCTCGTACAGCAGCCCCATGGCCTCGATGGGCGTCAGCGTATCCGGCTGGCAGCGGCGCAGGGCATCCAGCACCTCGCCCTCCCCGATGGCCGCAAGAGAGACCTGCTCCGGCTCTTTCCGGGCTGCCACATACTGCACGCCGTTTCCGCTCTCCAGCTCCCGCAGAACCTCTTTGGCCCGGCGGACCACCTTATCCGGCAGCCCCGCCAGCTTGGCTACCTCGATGCCGTAGCTGCGGTCCGCGCCGCCCGGGACGATCTTCCGCAGGAAGGTGATCTCCTCTCCCCGGGTCTTGACGGCAATGGAATGGTTCACGGCGCCGGGGAGGGTCCCCTCCAGCTCCGTCAGCTCGTGGTAATGGGTGGCAAACAGCGTCTTCGCCCCCAGCAGCCTGCGGTCCGCGCAGTATTCCAGCACCGCTCTGGCGATGGACATGCCGTCAAAGGTGCTGGTTCCCCGTCCGATCTCATCCAGAATCAGCAGGGAATCCTTGGTGGCATGGTGCAGAAGATCCGCCACCTCGGTCATTTCCACCATGAAGGTGGACTGTCCCGCCGAAAGGTCGTCGCTGGCACCGATGCGGGTGAAGATCCGGTCCACCACGCCGATGCGGGCATACTTGGCCGGAACAAAGGACCCCATCTGCGCCATCAGAACCATCAGGGCCACCTGACGCATATAGGTGGACTTTCCTGCCATGTTGGGACCGGTGATGATATCCACCCGCGCCTCTTTTTCCCCCATAAAGGTATCGTTGGGCACAAACAGGCTGTCTTTCAGAACCTTTTCCACCACCGGATGGCGGCCCTCCCGGATCTCGATGACGCCGGATTCGTCCACCTCGGGGCGGCAGTACCGGTTCCGCACCGCCACCACCGCAAAGGATACCAGCGCATCCAGCTCCGCCACAGCCGCCGCAGTCCGCTGGATCCGCTGCGCCGCCGCAGCCACCGTCTCCCGCAGGCGGGAGAACAGCTCGTATTCCAGCGCGACCACCCGCTCCGAGGCCGTGAGGATCTGATGCTCCAGATCCTTGAGTTCCTGCGTGATGTACCGCTCGCCGTTGACCAGCGTCTGTTTCCGGATGTACGTCTCCGGCACCTGATCCTTGAAGGAGTTGGAAACCTCAATGTAATAGCCGAAAACCTTGTTGTAGCCGATTTTCAGGGTGCGGATGCCGGTGCGTTCCTTTTCCTTGGCCTCCATCTCCGCCATAATGCCCTTGCCGCCCTTGAGGATATGCCGCAGGCGGTCCACCTCCGGATCGTAGCCGTCCCGGATGAAGCCGCCCTCCCGGACGGAAAACGGCGGCTCATCGCAGATGGCGGCGGCGATTCCGGCGCCGATATCATCCAGCGTATCCAGACGGGCCGTCAACTCCTCCAGACAGCGGTCTTTCAATCGGGAGGCCTGCGCCCTGACGGCGGGGAGCTTTTCCACCGCCGCCCGCAGCGAGGCCATATCCCTGCCGCCGGCGGTGCCATACACGATGCGGCCGATCAGCCGCTCCATGTCTCCCAGACCCGCCATCGCGGCAGACAGCTCCTCACGGGCGATGGTATCCTCCACCAGCGCCGCCACGGCGGCATTGCGCCGGCGGATCGCGGTTACGCTGAGAAGCGGCCGCTCCAGCCACCCGCGCAGGCAGCGGGCCCCCATCGGCGTCCGCGTCTTATCCAGCACCCACAGAAGGCTCCCCTTCTTCTCTTTGCTGCGAAGCGTCTGCGTCAACTCCAGATTCCGGCGGGCCGTCAGATCCAATTCCATGAAGCGGCCCTGCTCGTAATAATCCAGATCGTTGAGGTGGCTCAGATCGGTTTTCTGCGTCTCATAGAGATAGTGCAGCAGTCCGCCCAGCGCCAGTACCGCCGCCGGATTTCCGGCGGGCAGGCGGCTCAAGGCCTCCTCACCGAACTGCGCGCGGATGCTCTGCTCTGCCTCCCTGTATTGAAACCGGCGTGCGCCTCCCTGCTCCACCCGGCAGGAAAACCTGCCCCGCAGTATCTCCACCAGAGCGGTTTCCGCACAGGCCTGCTCATTCAAAATCGCCTCCGCCGGATCAAAGCGGCCCAGTTCGTTGATCACATGCTCCAGCCGGTCTTTGCCGGAAAACGCCGTCAAATGGGCCTTTCCGGTGGAAAGCTCGCAGAATGCCACGCCGGCACCGTTCTCATCCAGATAGATCCCGCAGATAAAGTTGCCGGACCGGTCATCCAGACAGGCTGCGTCGATCACCGTGCCCGGCGTCACCACCCGAATGATGTCCCGCTTCACCAGCCCCTTCGCCTTGGCCGGATCCTCCATCTGCTCGCAGATGGCCACCTTGTAGCCCTTGGCGATCAGACGGGCGATATAGGATTCGCTGGCATGATAGGGAATGCCGCACATGGGGACCTTTTCCTCCGGCGCCTTATTGGGGTCCTTGTCCCGACTGGTGAGGGTCAGATCCAGCTCCCGGGACGCCGTGCGGGCGTCATCGGCAAACATCTCGTAAAAATCCCCCAGTCGGAAAAACAGAATGGAGTCCGGGTTGTCTTTTTTGATTTCCAGATACTGCTTCATCATGGGGGTCAGTTCCGCCATGGGTGTCACCTCATCCTTGTCGTTCTTTTCCGGAGCTTACAGCTCCACTGTGACGCCGCCCCGCAGGCGGTGCAGTCTCCCGCCCAGCATGGTCTTGAGCCGGTCGTAGGCATAGTCTCCGGTGCAGTGGCCGGTATAATACACCGTATCGCCCTCCAGAAGCGCCCGTCCGGTCTCGTCGATCAGGGCGTCCGCCTCCGGCTCCCCTGCTGTCAGCTGGAACAAATGAAAGCCGCCGAACACCGCGTCCGGCCGCCTTCCCAGCCGCCGCTCCGCTTCCCGCAGAATATTGACGATCCCGCAGTGGGCACAGCCCGCCACCAGAACCGACTTTCCCTCCGCGGTGATGAGCAGATTCTGCTCGTGGGGAAAGGTGTCCCGCAGAAAGCCGTCAAAGGTGCGGGTAAACAGACGGGCGCTGGCCCGCAGGGCGCCGGTTTGATCCGCCACCTCGGCAAACAGCGTCAATTCCCCGTCAATGACCTTCTCCCGTCCGGTCAGCGTGAACCGTTTCCGGCTCATTCCCTGATCCAGTCCGATATACTCCGCTTCCTCTCCCGGCATCAGGGCATAATACTCCTGAAAGGCAGCCGGATGCAGGTAGATTTCCGCCCGGTCATTCAGCAGTCCGAACAGGGAAAGGCCGCCTCCGTGGTCGTAATGCCCGTGGGACAGCACCGCCGTATCCACAGCCCGCAGATCCACGCCCAGCCGCTCTGCGTTCCGGAGGAACTCCTGATCCGGCCCCATGTCAAACAGGATCTTATGGGCGCCGGCCTCCAGATACAGGCTCAGACCGTGGGAGGCGGAAAGCCCCTCCCCGCAGGCAGTGTTTTCCATCAGTGTGACGACCTTCATCGGATTCCCCCCTCATCGTTCTCCGTACAGCGCCCATGTATTGCTGGCGGTGATCTTCACATCCACAAACTGCCCCAGCAGCTCCGGTCCGCCCTTGATCCGCACCAGACGGTTGCCGTCCGTGCGGGAAGCCAGCGGATAATCGGGATCATCGCTCTCTCCGTCCACCAGAACACGCACGGTTTTCCCGATATACTGCTCATGGAGGGCGGCGGATCTGGCGTTCTGCACCTCCAGCAGCCGGTCGAACCACTTCTGCTTTTCCTGACGGGTGGCAGGATCCGGCATCTCCGCCGCCTTCGTACCGGGCCGCGGAGAGTAAATGAAGGTAAAGAGGGCGTCAAAGCCCACCTCATCCACCAGAGAGACCGTGTCCATGGCCTCCTCCTCGGTCTCGCCGGGAAAGCCGATGATGACATCGGACGTCAGCACCAGACCGGGCATGACGGATTTGGCATAGTTGATGAGATCCAGATACTGCTGCCGGGTATAGCGGCGGTTCATCTCCTTCAAAATCCGGTCATTGCCGGACTGGAAGGGCAGGTGCAGCTGGCGGGCCACATGGGTGCTGGCCGCCATGGTGTCGAACAGCTTTCTGGTGGCGTCCTTCGGGTGGCTGGACATGAAGCGGATGCGGTATTCTCCGGGGATCCGGTCGATCTCCGCCAGCAGATCCGCAAAGTCATAGTCCATCTCCAGATCATTGCCGTAGGAGTTCACATTCTGCCCCAGCAGGGTGATGTCTTTATATCCGCTTTCCACCAGCTCCCGCACTTCCTGCAAAACGCAGCGGGGATCCCGGCTCCGCTCCCGCCCCCGCACATAGGGCACGATGCAGTAGGAGCAGAAGTTGTTGCAGCCGTACATGATGGAGACCCACGCCTTGACGCCCCTCTCCCGCACCACGGGGATCCCCTCGGCAATGGTTCCGTGCTCATCCTCTACGGAAAAGACCCGCTTGCGGCTCTCGTAGACCTGCCACAGCAGCTCCGGAAACCTCCACAGCGCGTGAGGCCCGAACACCAGATTCACCAGCGGATAAGACTTCCGGATGCGTTCCGAAACCCTTGGCTCCTGCGCCATGCAGCCGCACAGGCAGATCACCATTTCCGGATTTTCCTTCTTGGCATGGGTCAAAGCGCCCAGATTGCCGAACACACGGTCCTCCGCGTGTTCCCGCACGGCGCAGGTGTTCAGGATCACCAGATCCGCGTCTGCGGGCTTGTCTGTCAGCGTAAAGCCGCACGCGCGCAGCATTCCCATCAGTTTTTCCCCGTCCGCCACATTCTGCTGGCATCCAAAGGTGTCCACGCAGGCCACGGGATGCGCCTCCCGCCTGCTGAACATCTCCCGAATGGCAGTTTCAAATTCCCGCTGGCGGTCAAGCTCCGCCTGAGGGACCAATACTTGGTTGCGTTCCACGATCGTTCCTCCAGAAATTCACAAATAAAGATACTTTAACTGATATATGATACCACGAACCCTGCGGGAAAACAACTGAAAATCACAGCAAAGCTTCCCCGCAGCCGGGGGAAACCCATTGCCTTTTTCCGGGAAAGGTATATGATGATCGTATTCTGAAAAAAGGGGTGTTCCTTCATGTGGATGATTCCGGCACTGCTCTCCGCCCTGTTTGCGGCGCTGACCTCCATTCTGGCCAAGGTGGGAATCGAAGGCGTCAATTCCACGCTGGCAACCGCCATCCGGACCGGCGTGGTCCTGCTGTTATCATGGGGCATGGTGTTTCTGACCCATGCGCAAAGCGGGATCCCTTCCATCAGCCAGAAAAGCTGGCTGTTTCTGATCCTGTCGGGCCTTGCCACCGGAGCCTCATGGCTGTGCTATTACAAGGCCATCCAGCTGGGCGAGGTTTCCAAGGTCGTTCCCATCGACAAGCTCAGCGTGGTGATTACACTGGTTCTGGCCTTCGTCTTTCTCCACGAACCCTTCACGGTAAAATCCGCCGCGGGCGCGCTTTTGCTGGCAGCCGGAACGCTGGTTCTGGTTCTGTGAACCCTTCGCGCCCTCCCCGCCTCTTGCGCGCCTGCGGCGGACCTCCGCGCATCCAAAAAAACGCACAGCGCCGTGCCGGCCGGCACGGCGCTGTGAAGCGTTCAGGCCCATCGGGCCGTTCTTAAAATTCCGGCAGCTTTGCCACCACGGCAGCGCAGCGGGGGCACAGGCCGTCCTGCTCCGGCCGGGTGGAGTGCTTCCAGCAGCGGGGGCACTTGGTCCCTTCGGCGTTTTCCACGGAAACCGCCAGCTCGCCGCCCACCGTGACGCGCACCTGAGAGACGATCAGCAGATCCGCCAGCAGCGCATCATCCATGTCTGCCAGGAACGCATCGCCGGCAGGGACGGTCAGATCCACACGGGCCTCCAGCGCCTTGCCGATCTTCTTTTCGGCACGGGCAGCCTCCAGAACCCCGTTGACCACGTCCCGAACCGCAATGATCCGGTCCCACTTCTCCATGGCGGACTCGTCCAGACCATATGCCGCAAAGGGCTGGTTCATCTCATTGAACACCACGTTCCGGCCGTCGTCCTCCGTCCGGTGGGGCATGACCTGCCAGATCTCGTCGCAGGTGAAGGCCAGAATCGGCGCCATGATCTTGGTCATGGTGTCCAGAATCAGGTACAGCGCCGTCTGCGCGCTGCGGCGCTTGACGCCGCCTTCCTCGTCGCAGTAGAGCCGGTCCTTGATGATGTCCAGATAGAAGTTGGACATCTCCACCACGCAGAAGTCGTTGACGGCGTGGGTGACGGCGTTGAACTCAAAGTCATCGTAAGCGGCAAAGCACTTTTCGATGAGGGCGTTGAGGCGGGTGACCGCCCAGCGGTCCAGCTCCTCCATATCGGCGGGAGCCACCAGCCGGTCGGCGTCGAAGCCGTCCAGATTGCCCAGACAGTACCGGGCGGTGTTGCGGAATTTCAGATAGTTCTGGCTCAGCTGCTTGAAGATGGCGTCGGAGCAGCGCATATCCGCATGATAATCGGCGCTGGCAGCCCAGAGCCGCAGCAGATCGGCGCCGTATTTGTTGAAGACCTCAGCGGGGTCCACGCCGTTGCCCAGAGACTTGTGCATGGCCTTGCCCTCGCCGTCCACGGTCCAGCCGTGGGTAACGCACGCCTTGAAGGGCGCCTGCGCCACGCCGGTGGAGCCGACAGCCGTCAGCAGCGCGGACTGGAACCATCCGCGGTACTGGTCCAGACCCTCCATATACACGCTGGCGGGCCAGAAGCCCTGATCCCGCTTCATGGCGGCAAAATGGGTGGAGCCGGAGTCGAACCAGCCGTCCAGCGTATCCTCTTCCTTCTCAAAGCCGGCATGCTTGCCGCAATGGGGGCAGGTGAAGCCTTCCGGCAGGATCTCCTCCGCGGTCTTGGCAAACCACGCGTTGGAGCCCTCCTTCTCAAACAGGGCGGAGATGGCGGCAATGGTCTCGTCGGTGACGACGGGCTTGCCGCAGTCCTTGCAGTATACCACGGGGATGGGCAGGCCCCACTTGCGCTGGCGGGAGATGCACCAGTCATTGCGCTCCCGGACCATGGACTTCATGCGGTCGATGCCCCAGCCGGGCACCCAGCGCACCTCGTCGCAGGCGGCGCAGGCAGCATCCTTGAAGGAATCCACAGAGCAGAACCACTGGGGAGTCGCCCGGAAGATGATGGGGCCCTTGCAGCGCCAGCAGTGGGGATAGCTGTGGACGATCTCCTCCTGTGCAAACAGCGCGCCGCTCTCCTTCATGTCCGCCAGAATGACGGGGTTGGACTCCTCCGTCTTCATGCCGGCATATTTGCCGGCATAATCGGTGTGACGGCCCTGATCGTCCACGGGCACCACCATCTCCATGCCGTAGCGGCGGCAGGTCTGATAGTCGTCCGCGCCGAAGCCGGGGGCGGTGTGGACGCAGCCGGTACCGGAATCCATGGTGACATAATCCGCCAGCAGCAGACGGGAGGTCTTGGGCAGGAAGGGATGATCCGCCAGCATATTTTCAAAGAAGGAGCCGGGATGGGTCTCCACGATCTCATAGGACTCCACGCCGCCCACCTTCATGACCTTCTCCGTGAGGGCCTCGGCCATGATATAGACCTCGCCGCTGTCATGGCTGCGCACCAGCGCATAGCTCTCGTCGGGATGCAGGGCGATGGCAAGGTTGCCGGGCAGCGTCCAGATGGTGGTGGTCCAAATGACGAAGAACAGCTTGCTGTGATCGAACGCACCCAGCTTGCCCAGATCGTCGTGCATGGGGAATTTCACATAGACGGTGGTGCAGGGGTCGTCCTGATACTCGATCTCGGCCTCTGCCAGCGCCGTTTCGTCATGGGGGCACCAGTACACGGGCTTGAGACCCTTGTAGATATAGCCCCGCTTATACATCTCGCCGAACACCTTGACCTCCTCGGCCTCAAAGCCGGGGTTCATGGTGGCATAGGGATGCTCCCAGTCGCCGATGACGCCCAGCCGCTGGAATCCCTCGCTCTGGACGTTCATGTAATGGCGGGCAAACTCCTGACAGGCGGAGCGGAAATCGGGCACGCTCATCTCCTTGCGGTTGAGCTTGTTCTGCTTGATGATGGCAGACTCAATGGGCATGCCGTGGTTATCCCAGCCGGGGATATAGGGGGTGTAGTAGCCCCGCATGGCATAGGATCTGGTAATGAAGTCCTTGATGGACTTGTTGAGGGCATGACCCATGTGCAGCGCGCCGTTGCTGAACGGAGGGCCGTCGTGGAGGTTGAAGAGCGGCTTGCCCTCGTTTTTCTTCAGCAGCTCGTTGTACACGCCCTGCTCCTGCCAGCGCTTGAGCATCTCCGGCTCCCGCTTGGGCAGCCCCGCCCGCATGGGGAAGTCGGTTTTCGGCAGCTTGATGGTTTTGTTGTAATCCATATCACTCGCTCCTATATATCCATGTTTCTATGAAAACTTTTGCCTGTTACCAATCGATCAGCAGCTTCCGGCAGCCGCGGCAGCACCATGCCTCAGGCCGACCCGTTTCATCCGCGGGCAGGCGGAGGTCCTGCGTCCCTTCCACATATCCGCCGCTCCAAAGCGCTTTTCCGCCCCCGCGCTCCGGCGTCCAGATACAGGGCAGTCCGCATATCAGCCAGCCACGCTCCATCTCATTTCCGCAAACGGGACAGTTCATCATGTGCACCTCCTGAAAAAATAAAACGCCCTGTCTCCTGTTTTACAAGAGACAGAGCGCTGAAAACAGCTCTGCGGTACCACTCTCGGTTGCCGTCCCCTCACGGGGCACGACCGCTCACAGCCCGCCGTCACGGGCCGATGCTCTAACGGGCATCACACGTCCACGCTTACTCGCGTCGTCTTTCAGCAGGAGGCTCCAAGGGGATATTCGCCCTCCGCGCCCGTCCGCCTCGCACCAAACGGCGGCTCTCTTCACGGGGATCAAAAGGGGTACTCGTCCTTATCGACACCAAAACTATACGATTATCAGCTATCATATCACGTTTTTGGCATTTGTCAACTGGAAACTCTCCATTTTTCCAGACCGTCCGTCCTCACTGGTACCGGTACTGCATTCCCGTATACTGGTCCACACAGTTGAGGAACAGTTCCCTGCTGCGGAATTCCAGCAGCTTGCAGCCTTCCTCCTCATGGAAGGACACGATACGGCGGCGCGTATCCACCCAGACCCGGAACAGATTTTCATTCAGCACAGTCTTCTCCATGGGAAGGCTCCTTTCACAGCGTGTCAACGCCCGTTTGTTTATAAGACGATCCTGATGCCGGTTTTGTTTCACCTTTTGCGAAAATTTTCAAAAAGTTTTCAACATTTTTTTCAATCCTGTGGAAAATGCTCCGTCTCCGCCGCCGTATCCGCCAGAAACCGCTCCCACGCATCCGGGTTTTCCACATAATATCTGGGGCAGAGCTTGCCGGTCACGTCATAGTGGCGGATGACCTCCGTCTCCGGATCCAGCCGGAATTCCTGACACAGCCATGCCGTCAGCTCCACCAGCCGGTCATAGGTCTCCGGCAGAAACTCCCCCGTCCCGTCCGGATGGCAGACCTCGATGGAAACCGTGTCGCCGTTGCGGCTGTTGGAGGCGTAGGCGATCTCCGTCAGGGGGATGCACTGGAGAACCTCTCCCTCCAGCCCCACAATGAAATGGGCGCTGGCATACGTCCCCTCCGCGCCGGAGGAAAGGGACTCAAAATAATTCCGGTTGGCGCGGGCGGTGGTGGCGGGGTTGCCTACGTAGTGAATGACCACCCCGTTGATTTTCCGCAGCGGCTCGCCGGGGCGGGACCATTCGTTGACCGTCAGCAGCGCCTGCTCCACATCCTCCGGAACCTCCACACCCTCTCCCGGCAGCCGCCGGCCCGACAGCGCCAGCAGCACCGCCGCCGTCAGGCAGATCCCGCCCAGCACCAGCCGTACTGCGGGGCGGCGGCGCCTGCGCCGGCGCCGCCTGACTTCCTGATGCTCCGTCATGGTCAGCTGTATACGGCAGTCACTGCCACAGTGTCCTCTTGCGCGATGGCATCAGCCGCCTCGTCAAAGTCCTCCGGATACAGCTCTCCATAGGTCCGCAGGGTGTCCTCCGTCACCAGTCCCAGCTCCCGCAGGCAGGCGATGGTGTGCCGCATGGCGGGCCTCAGCCGGATGCTGATTCTCTCCTCCGCCACATCCACGGGGCCATCCTCAGGATCTCCCGTCTGATGGAAGTAAAGGTTCAGGTCCACGGCATAATCGTTCCGGTTGTCATGAGTAAACCAGTCATGGGTGCCCCATGTCCCCTCCTGCACATCCTGCCCCAGCGCCTCCAGAATCGCAGCGGCCTCCCGGCTGTTCAGGTCAAAGTCCCGATTGTCCGCATTCCGGTACAGATAGCCGCCTGCCGCCTGATATTCGGGATCGTTCAGATGCAGCCGCTTGGCCTTCATGGCCTCACCGTTGATCAGCGCGTCCAGCAGGTTTTCATAGGTCCCTGCCTGCGCCATCCGCTCTTGAGACAGGGGCAGGTCATAGCTCCGCTTCACCATGCGGCCGTTTTTCAAGCGGTAGGTCAGGCGCAGACGTACCATAGTCTCTCTGTCTGTCTCACCCCACCAGCTTTCCTGCCGCTCTATGATGGAATCCCTCTCTGCCGCAATGGCGCTGTGCAGCGTCCGTACCTGCTCCAGCAGAGCCTCCTCTTCCTCGGGATAGAAGGTATAGCTGTTGCCGGCCACCTGCAGATCCACCGTTTCCACTTCCTCCTGCTCCGGAACCCGTTTCTCCACGCCCGGCAGGTCGAACTCCAGCGCGCCGCACAGCGCCGCGCAGGCGCACAGCACCAGCGCCAGCCCCTTCCAGCTGCCCCGAAAGACCCGCAGGGACTTTGCCAGCAGCATGGACGCCCCGTAGTAGCCAATGGCGCCCGCTGCCGCCATGCAGACCACCATGGGCAGCGCCTCGAAATACCGTCCGCCCGTCAGGTTCTGCCAGAACAGCTCATAGAGGGCGATTCCCCCCAGCAGCGCCGCCAGCGCCGCCAGACCAAACCGGAACAGCGGCTTCACGGGTCCCACGGCCACCACGTCGCCGGCGCTCTCGCTTCTGCGGCGGCGATACAGCAGCCATGCCAGCGCCAGCATGACCAGTCCCGCCAGCGCATACACGCCGACGACCCACAGGCCCTCCAGATGGACCTCTGTCAAAACGTGCTCATACCAGATCTCACCGGTTGACTCTGTCCGTCGGGACACCTCTTCATAGGTACACACCGGCTGCACACGGCGCAGAAGATACACCGTGGGGCTCAGCCATTCCACCGTGCCGCTGTAATCGCCGGAAACGCCGAACAAAAAGCCCCGGGAAAAGGCGGACACCAGCCAGTCCAGCAGCACAGCCAGAAAGTGCAGCAGGAAGTACAGCGCCGGCAGGGCAAACACGTTGCCCACCAGAAAGGCCACCAGCGTGGCACTGCCAAAGTAAAAAAGGCTCTCCCCCAGCACTGCCGCCACCGTGACCGCCAGTCCGGTCAGGTCGAAGCAGCCGTAAAGCAGGGAGTACAGCACGCACAGTCCTCCCGTCACCACATAGGGGATCAGCAGCATGGCCATGCCGGAAAGGAAATTTGTCAGAAACAGCCCCTCCCGCCGGATGGGCAGGCTGTGCATCAAGCCCACGCTGCGGCTGTTGTATAGATAGTTCCATACCACCATGGCGCAGAGGATGGCATACAGCAGCGAGATGACCGGCAGCGCATAGCCCACCGCGCCGTAATAAAAATTGGTAAAGCTCAGTGCATTTTCCGCGGGATAGCCCTCCGCGCTCCGGCGCAGCGTCTGCAGCAGCAGCGCCAGAGGGACCAGCGCCCCCAGAAACGAGGCAAGGCCCCACAGCGGCCAGAACCGGCTCAGATTCCTGCGAAAGAGCGTGCCGTTAAAGTACGATGTCTTTGACTGCATAGTCCGCACCTCCCAACTCATAAATAAAGATCTCCTCCAGCGTCAGCGGCACCGCGTCCACCAGCATGGGGTGGTATCCCGTCAAACGCTCTGTGGCCTCCTGCGCATTCATCCGCATGATGAGGGTGTGGATCCGCCCGATGCGGCTGCTGTGCAGCACCGGCAGCTCCGGCGGGACCTCCGTCATGCCGTCCGGAAACACCACCTGCAGCTTCACCATGTTGTCCTGCAGCTGGGCGAGGCTCCGCTCCAGCAGTACCCTGCCGTGGTCCATGATGCCCACGTGGTCGCACACATCCTCCAGCTCCCGCAGATTGTGGGAGGAAACCAGCACCGTGGTGCCCCGCTCGCTGACGTCGCCCATCATCAGGCTCCAGACCTGACGGCGCATCACCGGGTCCAGCCCGTCCACCGGTTCGTCCAGAATCAGATAATCCGGCATACAGCTCAGCGCCAGCCAGAACGCCACCTGTTTCTGCATTCCCTTGGAAAGACGGCGGATGGTCTTTTTTTCATCAATGTTGAAGACTTCTTTTAATTTCTCATACCGTTCCACGGAAAAACGGGGATAAAATCCGCGGTAAAAGCGCATCATATCCCGGATGCTGGCCTGATTGAAATAGTACCAGTCATCGGGAATGGCAGCCACCCGCCGCTTCAGCTCCGCGTCTTCCCACACGTCCGCCCCGCCCATGCGAACCGTGCCGCTGTCCTGACGGTAAATCCCCGTCAAATGGCGGATCAGGGTGGATTTTCCCGCGCCGTTGGGGCCGACCAGCCCGTATACGCTGCCGTCAGGCACCGACAGCGATGCCCCGTCCAGCGCCGCAAAGCCGTCGAATCTCTTCACGGCGTCCTTTACTTCGATCATAGGGTCTCCTCCTCTCGCAGCAGCGCCAGCAGCTCTTCTTCGCTGACGCCCAGATACCGCAGCTCCGCGACCAGCTCGCGGACCTTCGCCTTCAGTTCCCTCTTCCGGCCCTCATCCGCCGCCACGTCTCCCGCGGCAAAGCTGCCCTTTCCTGGGACAGAATAGATGTAGCCTTCATTTTCCAATTCGTTGTACGCACGCTGAATGGTATTGGGATTGATGGAAAGCTGCGTTGCCAGAGACCGCACCGACGGAAGCTTTTCCTCCGGCCCCAGCGCGCCTGTCACCATCAGTTTTTTCAACCCATCCTTGATCTGCTCATAAATCGGCCGGGAATCCCGGTAATTCAAAGTGATCACATCTTCACCTCCTGACCAATACTGCCACCAGCAGCACCACGATCAGAAAGCCAGCGCCCGCAACCAGCGCCATCGGTAATACCATAGGGCACCTCCTCCAACTGTATCAACCGTACTAGGTGTACTAACACAGTTAGAGTACCATGGATCTCAACCGCTGTCAAGTGCATTTTTTCTCCGCATTTGCAGCTTTTTTTGAAAAATTCCGGAGAAATCAGGCCATTTCCCTCTTTACAATTGAAATCAGGTATGTTATATTCGTAAAGCACGCAAATATGCGGCAATCATCCCCAGAACTTCGTTTCGCGGAACTTCACCGTCCCGATCCGCAGTTCCGCGGGGAATCTATTTGAAAGGTGGAAACAACCATGCTGCGCAAAGAACAGAAAACTGCTATCATCGACGCCAACCGTACCCATGAGGGCGACACCGGTTCCCCCGAGGTTCAGATCGCCATTCTGACCGAGCGGATCAACCAGCTGACCGTCCACATGCAGAACAATCCTCAGGATAAGCACTCCAACCGGGGTCTGCTGAAGATGGTCGGTAAGCGCCGCAACCTGCTGGATTACCTGATGAAGAAGGACATCGAGCGTTACCGCGCCCTGATCGCCAAGCTGGGTATCCGGAAGTAATGTGCTGAATAAGGGTGGTGTGGATGCCTGCACCACCCTTCTTTCACATTCATCCACCCGCGCCATGAGAGCCAGTCAAAGCCTTTAGCAGTTGAAAATGCGCCTTCCGACAGCGGAAACACCGTCCCTCCGGACAGGCCCCCAGCGGTACAGTGCTTGTGAGGACGCTTTTTCAAGTGCTAAATGGTTTGGCTCCCATGGATCCAAATTCAATGAAAAAGGAGCTAAATTATGTCAACCATTATCACCCGCAGACAATTCCCGGGCTACCACAAGTATGAAATGGAGCTGGCAGGCCGGCCCTTGACGCTGGAAGTCGGCAAGCTGGCAGAGCTGGCCAACGCCGCCGTCATGGTGGGCTACGGCGATACCCGCGTGCTGGTGTGCGCCACCGCTTCCGCCCGTCCCCGGGACGGCATCGACTTCTTCCCCCTCAGCGTGGACTTTGAGGAGAAGATGTATGCCGTGGGCCGCATCCCCGGCAGCTTCAACCGCCGCGAGGGCCGCCCCGGCGAAAAGGGCATCCTGACCGCCCGCGTCATCGACCGCCCCATCCGCCCCCTGTTCCCCTTTGACTTCCGCAACGACGTTTCCATCATGGCCACCGTCATGAGCGTGGACCATGACTGCTCTCCCGAGATCGCCGCTCTGATCGGCACCTCCGCCGCGCTGGCCATCTCCGATATTCCATGGAACGGCCCCGTGGGCGCCGTCAAGGTGGGACTGGTGGACGGCAAGCTGGTCATCAACCCCGACGCGGAAATGCGCAAGGTCTCCGACCTGGATGTGACCGTGGTCTCCACCGCCAAGAAGGTGGTCATGATCGAAGCCGGCGCCAATCAGGTGGACAATGACACCATGTTCGCCGCCATCCAGCTGGCACACGAAGAAAACCAGAAGCAGATCGCCCTGATCAACCGGATGGTATCCGAGATCGGCAAGCCCAAGTTCGACTATCCCCACGCATCCTTCGATCAGGAGCTGTTCGACGATATCGTGAAGAACTTCATGGACGAGGCCAAGGCCGCCATGGATACCGATGACAAGAATGTCCGCGAGGCCCGCTGGAACGCCATGATCGAAAAGTGGCACGAGAAGTATCTGGAAAGCCACCCCGACATGGATCAGTATCTGGAGGAGATCACCTACAAGTTCCAGAAAAAGATCGTCAAGGCATGGCTGCTGGAAGGCCACCGTGTGGACGGCCGCGCCAAGAACGAGATTCGTCCTCTGGACGCCGAGGTGGGCGTGCTGCCCCGTGTCCACGGCTCCGGCCTGTTCACCCGCGGTCAGACGCAGGTGCTCTCCGTGGCCACGCTGGACACCCTGTCCGCCAACCAGAAGCTGGACACCATCTGGGAAGAAACCGAAAAGCGCTATATGCACCATTACAACTTCCCCGGCTATTCCGTGGGCGAAGCCAAGCCCGCCCGTTCCCCCGGCCGCCGCGAGATCGGTCACGGTGCGCTGGCTGAGCGCGCCCTGCTGCCCGTGATCCCCTCCGTGGAAGAGTTCCCCTATGCCATCCGCGTGGTCTCCGAGGTGGTCTCCTCCAACGGCTCCACCTCTCAGGGCTCCATCTGCGGCTCCACGCTGGCCCTGATGGACGCCGGCGTGCCCATCAAGGCCCCTGTGGCCGGCATCTCCTGCGGTCTCATTCAGGATGACGACGGCTCCTTCACCACCTTCATCGACATTCAGGGCGTGGAGGATTTCCACGGCGAAATGGACTTCAAGGTGGCCGGCACCAAGAAGGGTATCACCGCCATTCAGATGGACCTGAAAAATGACGGTCTGACCATGGAGATCATCAAGAATGCGCTGGACATCACCTACGACGCCCGCATTCAGATTCTGGACCAGATCATGCTGCCCTGCATCGCCGAGCCCCGCTCCGAGGTCAGCAAGTATGCGCCCAAGATGATTACCATGCACATCGATCCCGACAAGATCCGGGACGTCATCGGCAAGGGCGGCTCCGTGATCCAGAAGATCGTGGCGGACACCGGCGCCAAAATCGACATCAACGACGACGGCTCCATCTTCATCGCCGCACCCAACCCCGAAAGCTGCGACGCCGCCAAGAAGTGCATTGACGACATCGTCTTCGTCCCCGAGGTGGGCGCCCTGTATTACGGCCGCGTGGTGCGCCTGATGACCTTCGGTGCCTTCGTGGAGCTGGCTCCCGGCAAGGACGGTCTGGTGCACATCTCCAAGCTGGCAGACCACCGCATCGAAAAGGTGGAGGATGCCTGCAAGATCGGCGATATGATGTGGGTCAAGGTCACCGAGATCGACGAAAAGGGCCGCGTGAACCTCTCCCACAAGGATGCCATGCGGGAGATTCAGGCCAAGGAGGCCGCCGGCGAGCGGGTGAAATAAGCTCTGCCACTGCAGATCTTTCAAACCGGACGAACCATCAGGTTCGTCCGGTTTTCCCGTCTGACAAAAGAAAGGAGGCCTTCTGATGGCCGCTGTGATCCCCCTGCCCCTTACGGTTCTCCACGAGGGCAGACAGGAGACCCTGTTCCCCACCCTGCTGCAGGACGGCAGCGATGCCGTTCTGGTGGACTGCGGATATCCCAACTTTCTCCCTTTTCTGGAGGAGGCCCTGCAGGCGCTTGCGCTGACGCCTGCCGCCCTTACCGGCGTGGTGGTCACCCACCATGACGATGACCACATGGGCGCATTGTCCCAGCTCAAGCGGCAATATCCCCATATCCGGATCTATGCCGGAGCCGGGGAGGTGCCCTATATCTCCGGAGCAAAAACCTCCCTCCGGCTGCTGCAGGCCGAGAAGCTCCAGCCGGAACTTCCGCCGGAGGCGCAGGAATGGGGCCGCGCCTTCTGCCGACGTCTCGCTGCTGTGGAACCTGCGCCGGTGGACTGCCTGCTGCGGGACGGAGACGTGCTCCCGTGGTGCGGCGGCTGTCGGGTGGTGTCCACCCCCGGCCATACGCCCGGACACATTTCCCTGCATCTTCCTGCATTTTCCACCGTCATCAGCGGCGACGCAGCGGTAGTTGAAAACAGCCGTCTGGTGGTAGCCAATCCGCAGTTTGCTCTGGATCTCCCCGCCGCTGAGCACTCTTTGGAGCATCTCCGGTCTCTGCCGTGGGATACCTGCCTGTGCTATCACGGAGGGATCTTCCGCCGTCCGGCAGAGACCGTTTAAGCGGTCCTGCCCGCTCCCGTTTCTCCGGAACCGCCGGCACGCCGCTTCTTGCAAACACGGCGCCGTTCCGGTATAATGTGTGCGCAGCTGCCGGAACGGCGCCGGCTTCTGCCTGATTTGGATGTCTCCCCCGCCGCATTTCCGGCGCGGGGCACATGGTCAAAGGAGCTGATTTTATGGATATCATCGCCGCCATCGCCACAGGGTCCGCCGCCACTGCCATCGGCATCGTGCGCATCTCCGGCGAAGGCTGCTTTTCCCTTTGCGACCGGGTGTTTCACCCTGCCAACGGCCGCCCCTTCTCCGGTCAGGCCGCCCGAACCATGATCTACGGCGATATGCTGGACGCTCAGGGCCGGATCATCGACCGGGGCCTTGCCGTCCGCTTTCCCGCTCCCCGCAGCTATACCGGCGAGGACTCCGCCGAATTCCACTGCCACGGCTCTCCCGTGGTGCTGCGGGAACTGCTGGGCGCCCTCTTTTCCGCCGGCGCCCGTCAGGCCGGCCCCGGTGAATTCACCAAGCGCGCCTTTTTGAACGGCCGTCTGGATCTGACGCAGGCGGAAGCCGTCATCGACCTGATCGACGCGGAAACCGCCGCCGCCGCCCGCAACGCCGCCGCCCAGCTGGACGGCGGCCTGCGGAGGGTCCTGCTCCCCATTCAGGACGCGCTGCTGGAGATCATTTCCCGCTTTTACGCCGTGGTGGATTATCCCGACGAGGACATTGCGGACATCCAGCCCCGCCAGATCGCCGATGCGCTGGAATCCGCCGACCGCCATCTCACCGCCCTGCTGGATACCTGCCGGCGGGGAAAGGTCCTGAAATCCGGCGTCCGCACCGCCATCGTGGGCCGGCCCAACGCCGGCAAGTCCTCCCTGCTCAACGCGCTGGTGGGATACGACCGCGCCATTGTTACCAGCATTCCGGGCACCACGCGGGATACCGTAGAGGATGCCGCTGCCGTGGGAGACACGCTGCTGCGGCTCATTGACACCGCCGGCATCCACGAGACCGCCGACGCTGTGGAGCAGCTGGGTGTGGAGCGAAGCCGGAAAGCCGCCGAGCAGGCCGATCTGGTCATTGCCGTGGTGGACGGCACCGCCGGTCTCACGGAGGAGGATCGGGAAATTCTGGAGCTTGCCGCCGCGGCCCCCCGCTGGATTCTGGGCGCCAGCAAGTCCGACCTGCTTCCCGACGGCGTTTCTCCCGTCCGGACGCTGCCTGAGGGGCTGCGGAAGCCGGATGCGTCCGTCTCCTTCAGCTCCGTGACCCCCGGCGGACTGCGGCAGCTGGAAGCGGCCGTCACGGCGCTCTTTCCCGCAGGGGACGGCGGTCAGGCCGGCACCCTTCTGACCGATCAGCGGCAGGAGGACGCCGCCGCCCGCGCCCGGGACGCCGTCCGCCGCGCCAGAGAAGCGCTGGAGGGCGGCCTCACCCCAGACGCCGTGCTGACCGACGCCGAAGCGGCGCTGGAGGCACTGGGAGAACTGACGGGCCGCACAGCCAGAGAAGAGATCGTCTCCCGTATTTTTTCCAGATTCTGCGTCGGAAAGTAAGGAAAATTCAATTTTAATCTTCACAAAATGTGATTTACAAAACCACATCATCGTGATAAAATATCCTCTGTATCAAAGACATCCCTGTGAAAGGAGGATTTGCCATGGAGGAACTGTCATCTCTGCTGGAACGGCTGCGGCAGCAGCGCCCCGTCGCATGGGAGCAGCTTCCCGATTTTGCCCTCTACATGGATCAGGTGCTCAGCTACATGGACCGGCAGGTGATCCGGTTCAACGAAGAGGACGGTCTCACCGCCGCCATGGTGAACAACTATACCAAAAGCGGTCTGGTGCCGCGGGCCGACGGGAAAAAATACAGCCGGGAGCATCTGGCCTATCTCACCGTCATTTGTGTGCTTAAACATGTCATGTCCACCCGGGACATGAATCTGCTGCTGAAAGAGGAGCTGCAGGGCGACCGCACAGTCCCCGACAGCTACGCCGCTTTTTGCAGCAGTGTGGACAGCGCGTTGAATCTCACTGCCGACGAAATGGAATCCCAGCCCGCCGGACAGTCTCTGGCAGACGCCGCCATCCATTTCGCTCTGCTGAGTTACGCAGCCGGCGTGGCCAGCAGCCGCTATGTGAATCTTCTGCGGCAGCAGAAAGACGCCGCTCAGGAACCCCACGCCAAAAAATCCAAGAAGGAGCTTGACTGATATGAAGGATTTTGTCATTATGACCGACAGCTGCTGCGATATGACCGCTCAGCTGGCCGGAGAACTGGAGCTGTCCGTTCTGCCGCTGAGTCTGCTGATGGGGGACGAGACCTACCGCAACTGGCTGGACGGACGGGAAATCGGCTTCCATGAATTTTATGAGCGGATCCGGAGCGGTGCCTCTGCCACCACCTCTGCCATCAGCGTGGGCGATTTTGAGGAGGCCATGCGCCCGCTGCTGCAGGAGGGGAAGGATATTTTATATCTGGCATTTTCCTCCGGTCTTTCCACCACCTATCAGTCCGCCGTCATTGCCGCCGACAGTCTGCAGGAGGAATTTCCGGACGCCCGGATCCTTGTGGTGGATACGCTGGCGGCCTCTCTGGGGCAGGGACTGCTGGTCTATCTCTGCGTGCAGCAGAAGCGGGCCGGCAAAAGTCTGGAGGAGGTTCGGGATTACGCCGAGGCGACAAAGGGGAAGGTCTGCCACTGGTTTACCGTGGACGATCTGAACCACCTGAAGCGGGGGGGCCGCATCAATGCCGCCACCGCCCTCTTCGGCACCATGCTGGCCATCAAGCCTGTGCTGCATGTGGATGACGAGGGACATCTCATTGCCGTCAGCAAGACCCGGGGGCGGAAGGCCTCCCTGCTGGCCCTTGTGGACAAAATGGCGGAAACCGCCGACGATCCCGCCCATCAGACCGTGTTCATCAGCCACGGCGACTGTGAGGAAGACGCCCGCTTCGTTTCTGACGAGATCCGCCGCCGCTTCGGCACGGAGGATATCCGCATCAACTACGTGGGCCCCGTCATCGGAAACCACTCCGGTCCCGGAACCGTGGCTCTGTTTTTCCTTGGGCAGTCCCGATAAGCCCCGCTGCCCCGTACCGGATATTTTGATTCATGTGAGGTAACTATGAACTGGCTGGAACTGCATATCGACACCACCCACACCGGACTGGATCCGGTGCTGGCCATGCTGTCCGCTCTGGATATCGACGGCGTGATCATTGACGATGAAGCCGACTTTCAGGACTTTCTGGAAAACAACCATCAATACTGGGATTATGTGGATGAGGAACTGGAAAAATCCATGGCCGGCAAGTCCCGCATCACGTTCTATCTGCTGGCCAATGACACCGGCTACGGCAAGCTGGGCGAGGTCCGCGTGGCTTTGCAGGCGCTGAAGGAACGCCGGAACGACTGCGGCACACTGCTGCTGAGTCTGGAAAACATTCAGGATGCCGACTGGGAAAACAGCTGGAAGCAATACTATAAGCCCATGGAGATCGGACAGCGGCTGCTGGTGATCCCCCAGTGGGAGACCGCCGATCCCAAGGGGCGGGTCCCTTTGATTCTGGACCCCGGCCTGACCTTTGGCACCGGCAGCCACGCCACCACCCGATTGTGCCTGACGGCGCTGGAAAACGCCGTCAAGGGCGGGGAGCGGGTGCTGGATCTGGGCTGCGGCAGCGGCATCTTGTCCATTGCCGCTCTGCGGCTGGGCGCGGCGCAGGCCACTGCCGTGGACATTGATGAAAAATGCCTGACGGTGGCCTATGAAAACGCCGCCCTCAACGACATCAGCCGCGACACCTACACCGTCAGGGTGGGCAACGTCCTGACCGACGAGGCTCTGCGGGCGGAGCTGGGCGGCGGATACCAGATCGTCCTTGCCAACATCGTGGCGGACGTCATCATCGGCCTTGCGCCCATGGTCCGGTCCATGATGGCGGAGGGCGGGCTGTTCCTGTGCTCCGGCATCATCGACACCCGCGCCGAAGAAGTGGCGGAAAAGCTCCGGGCAGCCGGTCTGGAGCTGACGGAGACCCGCACCGCCGAGGGCTGGTACGCCTACACCTGCCGATGAATACCGGCAGTACGCAGCATTTTTCAGGCCGCGTCAACGCGTTTCTGGGGGCGCACATGCTCTGGTTCGTCACGGCGTTTCTGGCGCTGGGACTGCTGCTTCCAGATGTGTTTTCCAAGCTCAGCGGCGCCACCGTCCCCATGTTCGCCTTCATGACCTTCACCAACAGTCTGGGAGGCGATTTCCGGGATCTTGCCCGGGTGACCCGCAGCCCCCTGCCGGTGCTGGCGGTGCTGGTGACCATCCATGCCGCCATGCCGCTGCTGGCGCTGGGGCTGGGGCGGCTGCTGTTCCCCCATGCCCCGCTCTTTACCATGGGGCTGCTGCTGGAATTCTCCCTGCCCACGGCGGTCTCCTCTCTGATGTGGGTAGGGCTGGGCGGCGGAAATGTCCCGCTGTGTCTGGCTCTGGTGCTGCTGGATACGCTGATGGCTCCGGCGGTGATCCCGCTGACGCTGCGGCTTCTCTCCGGCTCCGTGGTACAGATGGACACTGCCGGCATGATGTGGGATCTTCTCTGGATGGTCGCCATTCCCGCTCTGCTGGCTATGATCCTGCATCAAGCCTCCCGCGGTCGGGTGGAAACCACCCTCAAACCCCGTCTGGACCCCATCGCCAAGCTGATGCTGCTCACCATCATCGCCGTCAACGCCACCGGCTGCGCTCCCTTCCTGCAGCATGTGGACCGGACGCTGCTGCTGGTGATCGCGGCAGTTCTGGGACTGTGCCTGCTGGGATATGCGGCAGGCTACTGGCTGGGGCGGCTGCTGGGACAGCCCTTCCCCACCCTCGTGACCATGTCCCTCAACACCGGTGTGCGCAACATCAGCGCAGGCGCGGTACTGGCTTTGCAGTATTTTCCGGCGGAAGTCATGTTTCCCGTGGCGTTTACCCCGCTTTTCTCCCAACTGACCATGTCGATCATGACAAAGCTGCTTCTGCGCACCGGACCGGGCCGCGCATGGATCGCCCGCCAAACGGAGAAGCCTTCCTGATATCTGCCTCATATCTGCCGCGCATGGAGCTCCATGCGCGGTTTTCCCGTTTCAGCGCAAAAAAATTCCCTTTCTTCAAAGCCTTCGACAGTTCCCGCCCGACTTTTTCCTTTCAGGGCGCTACAATGGAACAACCGGAAGGAAGTGAAGCAACGCGATGTATCCCACCCTGCAAGTGCTGCAATTGTCTCCGGCGGAGATCCGCCCCAATCCCCGCCAGCCCCGCCGGACCTTCGACCAGACGGGGTTACAGGAGCTGGCGGCCTCCATTCGCGCCCACGGCGTGCTCCAGCCCCTGACCGTCCGCCGCACAGCGGGGGGCTGGGAGCTGATTGCGGGAGAGCGCCGCCTGCGGGCCGCAAGAATGGCCGGTCTGGAGACCGTTCCCTGCATCGAAAGCGCCGCAGACGACGCGGATTCCGCTCTGCTGGCGCTGATCGAAAATCTCCAGCGGCAGGATCTGCACTATTTTGAAGAGGCCGCCGCCATTGGAAACTACCTCCATACCACCGGCATCACTCAGGAAGAGGCCGCCCGCCGCCTTGGCCGCAGCCCTTCCGCCCTTGCAAACAAGCTGCGGCTGCTGCGGCTCTCTCCCGACTGCCGCGCCCGCCTGACCGAAGCGGGGCTGACGGAGCGCCATGCCCGGAGCCTTCTGCGGCTGGAGGCGGAACCGGAGCGGCTGGCCGCCCTGCGGTACATCATCGACCATCAGCTGAACGTGGCGCAGACCGAGCAGTACATCGAGCGGCGTCTGGCCGCTCTGCAAACCACGCCGCCCGCCGGACGGCGGACCTTCATCCTCAAGGATGTGCGCCTGTTTCTCAACAGCGTGGACCACGGTCTGCGGCTGATCCGGGGCGCCGGCGTGGACGCTGCCTGCGACCGGCAGGAGACGGAGGACAGCATCCTGCTGACGATCCGGATCCCAAAGCAGCGCAAACCGTAATATTCAGGAAAATTTTTGTTGTTACGGAATCGTAATGACTTTTCCGCCATACCTGTGTTAGAATGAGAGTCAACAGAAGCGGCCGGTGTGTGACCGCTTCTGCAAATTCACCTGACAACAGGAGGGCTTCATGGAACAGATCACAACCGAAGCCGGTACGCGGAAAAAAACGGGCGGCGCCCGCTTGAAAAAGGACGAAAAAGCACCTAAGCGCAGTAAAAAGATCCTCTGGATCGCCCTGGCGGTCCTGCTTGTGATCGCGGCAGGGAATCTGGTCCTTGGCCTGTACGCTCTGCGTCTGGACACCTTCTGGGCCGGTTCCTCCATTCTGGGGCATGATGTCAGCGGCCTGACGGTTCCGGAAGCCGCCGCCAGACTGGAAACCGCCCTGCCGGAAACCACCCTGTTTCTCTATGATCTTCCGCAGGACGCGCCGGAATCTCAGGGATACATACATCCCGGGCCGGACATTCCCGAGGATGCGCCTGCACACCATACCGTGCGGCTCTCCGACCTCGGCATGGAGCCGGACGCCCTGCTTCTGGCACAAGGCGCCTTTGATTCCCAGCAGCACACCGCTTTGTTCCGGGCCGGAAAGGAATACATCGACCGTCTCCGGACCGCGCGTTTCTCCAATTACTACGGAGGCGACCTGCTGACTCTGGATGAGCAAAAGGCGGCAGAGGCAGCGGCGGACGCGGCAAACGCCCTCTCCGTACCGCCTCTGGACGCCTCCTATACGCTGGGGGAAGCCTCCATCCTTCTGCAAGTCCCCAAGGACGGCATTCAAATCGACGAGGCCGCTCTGACCTCCGCCCTGTGCGCCAGAGAATGGCTGGGAGACCTCTCTTTGCGGGTTCCCCGCTCTGTGGTTCCCGCCAAGGTCCTGACGGCTCAGGAGATCTATGACACGGTCTCCGTTGAGATGAAAAACGCCGGATACGACGCCAAAACCGACACGATCCTTCCCGAACACGCCGCCGCCCGGTTTGACGTAGCCGCTGCGCAGGCGGCTCTGGACGCGGCGCAGCCCGGCGAGACCGTGGAGCTTCCCGCCGAGATCCAGCGGCCCGCCGTCACGGCCGAGGTTTTGAAGGACGTCCTGTTCCGGGATGTGCTGGGCGAGGCCAGAACCAAGGTGGGCGGCACCTCCGCCCGCAAAAGCAATGTGCGGCTCTCCGCCTCCGCCATCAACGGGTATGTGATGAACAGCGGCGACGTGTTCTCCTATAACGAGGCCGTGGGCAAGCGGACCGCCGAGCGGGGCTATCAGGCCGCTCCCGCCTATGTGAAGGGCGAAACCGTGGACGAGATCGGCGGCGGTATCTGCCAGACCTCCTCCACCCTGTATCTGGCCTGCCTGCGTTCCAATCTGGCGATCACCGAGCGGTACGCCCACCGCTACATCCCCGCCTACATCCCCGCCGGCATGGACGCCACGGTGTCGTGGGGCGGGCCGGACTATAAATTCACCAACAACACCGACTACCCCGTCAAGATCGTCACCAGCTATGAGGGAAGCTATCTGACGGTGAAGCTCCTTGGCACCAACGCTACCGGCATCACAGCCAAGATGACCAACGAAAAGCTCTCCACCACCAGCTTCGAGGTGGTCTATGAAGAGGATGACACGCTGGCTCCCGGCACGGAAAAGGTCAAAACCACGCCCTACACCGGCTCCAAGTGGCGCACCTTCCGCCATCTGTACGATGCCGACGGGAAGTGGCTCTCCTCCGGTTATGAAGCCACCAGCGACTACAAGGCCCGCAACAAGGTCATTTTGAAGGGTCCTGCGCCGGAGGTCCCCGCAGTGAATCCGGGGATTCCTCCCGAACATACCGGAACGCCGGAGACGCCCTCTGGCGAACAGCCTCTGCCGGAAGAGCCGCCCGCCGGTTCCGCGGAGGGCTCCGCCGTCATTGTGGTTCCGGAAACGCCGGAAATCTAAAAAAAGCGTCCGTTTTTCAAAAAAACGGACGCTTTTTTCTTTTTCGGGCATACTACTGTCGCATTTTCCCGCAAAGGAGGGTTTGCATGAAACGATGCCGCTGGCTGGCGCCGCTGGTCCTTGCGGCCGGCGCGCTGGCGCTCTGGCCGCTGCGGGCGCATCTGACGGCAGACCGCATCGCCGCATGGTCTCCCCGTCAGGCGGCACTGGCAGGGCTTTTTTTGTGGGCGCTGTATGCTGTAAAAAGCCTGTCGGTGGCGTTTCCCCTCTCGGCGCTGGAGGCGGCGGGCGGACTGCTGTTCCCCCTTCCGGCCGCTCTGGCGGTCAATCTGCTGGGCGTCATGACCGCCCAGCTCATCCCCTTTCTTCTGGGCCGGCGGGAACAGACGGAGCTGGCGCAGCTGCTTCTCCGGTATCCCCGTCTGGAGGCGCTGCAGCCGCGCCGCCGTCCAAGGGAGGCCGTGTTTCTGCTGCGGCTCGCCGGAGCCGGACCGGGCGATCTTGTGAGTTTCTATCTGGGCGCCGCGGGGATCCCGCCAAAAGCATACCTCACCGGCGGCTTTTGGGGAAGTCTTCCACGGGTGGCTGCCGCCACGGTTCTGGGCGCAGCCCTGTGGGAGTTCGGCAGCCCCCGCTTCTGGCTGTCCCTGCTGCCCGGCGCTGTGCTCACCGGCATATCCTTGTTCCTGTGGCGCTTCCGGAAAACATGATTCCCCGACCCTTACGGGTCGGGGAACCGGTCAGTCCCGCTGTTTTTTCAATTTGCGGATATCCTCGCCCACAAAGGGCAGCAGCTGGTATTCCCCCTCGATTCGGGAGGCGATCTGCGGCGTGTACCGCTGGGCCAGCTTTTCCGGAGAGAGGTTGGTGCTGATGATGGTCGAGCGCTTTTCCATCAGACGGGTATTGACGATCTGATACAGGGCGCTCTGGACAAAGGCTGTGGTCATCTCCGTCCCCAGATCGTCCAGAATCAGCAGGTCCGCGTTCAGGACCCGCCCCACATCGGAGGAGACCTCGTCTCCCTCCTCCCTGCCGAACTTCTGGGTCTCAAAACGCCCGAAAACGTGGGCCGCCGTATCGTAGACCACAGAGAACCCCTTGCGGCTGACCTCTCTTGCGATGGCGGCGGACAAATGGGTCTTTCCCAGCCCCGGCGCGCCGAACAGCAGCAGGTTCTGGGGACGGCGGCCGAAGCCGTGGGCAAACTCCGCGCAGCTGTTGTAGACCCGCTCCTCCATATGGCTGCGGGCGGAACGGCGCTGCCCGTCGGTCACCCGGTCGGAGTACCAGTCCAGCGAAAAGGTGTCAAAGCTCTGATTGCCAAGATCCAGCATCCGGGAAAGCTCCCGGGTCTGCTCCTCGGCATAGTACTTCCGCAGGCAGCGGCAGACCTGTCCGTTCCGGTAGCCCGTATCCCCGCAGAGGGGACACTGGGGCTGTTCCTCCAGACAGTCCTCCGGCAGACCCATTCCGGCCAGCAGCGCCCGCTTTTCCGCCTGAAGCCCCAGATTTTCGTCCCGCAGGCGTTCCACAGCCGGGCGGGGATCCGTCCCGCGGCGCAGCGCATCGGCAATGATGCGGCTCATGGTGCTCCTCAGCTCTGCCTCCACCTCCCGCAAGCGGGGCTGGCGGCGGAAAACCGTCTCCCGCCGTTCCTGAAAGCGGGCTTCCCGCGCCTGCCGGTCCTCTTCAAACCGCTGCATGGCCCGGTGCATGATCCTGCCGTCATATGCCATGGTCTCTCACACCTCCGTTCCGGTCTCCCTCACACATACTTCCACGCGTCATCCGCAGCGGCGGGCGGTGCCTTCGGCGCGGGCCGGTCGCCGGCCTGAACCTCCTGCGGTGTATGTAATCCCGCCTCGTGCCACCGCTTCAAAATACCGTTGCAGTAAGGCCACTTCAGCTCGTGGCACTTCAAAACCGTCTTGTCATAGGCCAGCGCCACCGTCTCAGGCGGGAAGCCCATATCCTGCCATGCGGTCAGATACTTCTCCTCCGAAGCCACCGGAAGCCGGTCTCCCAGCCCCAGAACCTGCATATACCGCGGCAATCCAGCCTGCTTCTCGGCATATTTTTTCAGATATTCCACGGCGGCCTTCTGGGTGTCAATGCCCATGCGCGCCCACGCGTAGCCCTCTTTTTCGATCTGCCGCAGGGTGGGACGGCGGCCCGGCCCGTACCGCCGGTGGATCCGCTCGTCACAGTGACATACCAGCAGGAAAATCACATCCGCCGGCAGCCCCAGATAGTCATTCAGCCCCAGCAGCGTTCCCACATCGGGCGTCGTCAGCTTCTTGCCCAGCTTTTTTTCCACCTCGGCCACCAGCCCCCGGAATTCCCCACCGTTCTCCAGCCGCTCCATAATATCGGACCGCTCGTAAACGGGCCGTTCGTCCGCCGGCTCCAAGGCAGCCGCCTTCTCCGGCGCCGCGGAGGCGATCAGCCCCAGCCGGCGCAGACTTTCCTCCGCCGATTCAATGCGGCTCCGCTCCCACCGCAGCTCTCCCGCCAGAGAGCGGGGCTGCACGGCGCCGTGATGCCGCAGAAGGGCCAGATACAAAAGCGCCGCGTCGCCGTCGCCCTTTTCCAGCAGCTTTCGGGCTGCCTGCGCCGACATGGTTACATTTTCCTCCGCCGTATGGACCAATACGCTTGCCACCGGACCCCTCCTTTCTTTGAAACCGTTCTTATTCTACACGAATTTCCTCCGAAGAACAAGCCCCCCTGTCTGAATCCGACGCGCTGCCGGACAGCCTCCCCCCCTCTTGTTCCAGAAAGCCCCCCGCTCCGCGCGGCTTTCCTGAAACTTTGTGAATTTTTTCAAAATCCCCCGTTTTCTTCTGGCACAGCATCCCGACCTATGGTATACTGTATTCTGAAAAAATGGGCGGCTTCCGCCCTTTTACCAAGGAAGAGGAGGAATCGTCATGGCAAATCGCGTTGTAGTCACGATCTGCGGAGAGGAATATACCTTTGTGGCGGAGGAATCTGCCTCCTATATGCAGAAGGTAGGCGGCTACGTGGGCGATAAAATGGAGGAGGTGCTGTCCAGCGCCAAGGTGGGCCGCACCGACGCCGCTGTTCTGACTGCCGTCAACATTGCCGATGAGCTGTTCAAGGCGCAGGTCTCTGCCGAGCAGCTGCGCGCCCAGATCAAGGGATATCTGGACGAGGCAGGCAAGGCTCAGGCCGAGGCCAGCGAGCTGCGACGGGAGGTCTTCCGCCTTCAGCAGCGCCTGAACCAGCAGAGCAAGTGATCAGAAAACCGGAACTGCTGGCTCCTGCCGGATCGCCGGAATCCCTGCGGGCCGCCGTGCAGAACGGCGCCGGCGCGGTGTATCTGGGCTGGGGAGATTTCAATGCCCGCCGGAGCGCCAAAAATTTCTCGGAGGAGGAATTTGCGGAGGCTCTGGTCTATTGTCATGTTCGGGGTGTGCGGGTCTTTCTGACCCTCAACACCCTGCTGACAGATCGGGAGCTGCCCAAGGCCATGGAAACCGCCCGAACCGTCTGCCGTCTGGGCGTGGATGCCATTCTGGTGCAGGACTGGGGTCTTTTTGAGCTGCTGCGGAAAAGTCTTCCGGATCTGCCGCTTCACGCCAGCACCCAGATGAGCGTATTTACCTCCGGAGCGAGCTGCGAAATGGCCGCTGACGGCTGTGAACGGATCGTTCTGGCGCGGGAGAATTCCGGCGCCGACACCGCTGCCATCTGTAAAAACTGCCCCGCAGAGGTGGAAGCCTTTGTGCACGGCGCCCTTTGTATGTGCTATTCCGGCCAGTGCGCCATGAGCGCCCTGATCGGCGGCCGCTCCGGCAACCGTGGCCGCTGCGCCCAGCCCTGCCGCCTGCCTTACGGCATCAACGCCCCCGCGCAAAAGCGCTATCCCCTGAGTCTGAAGGACAACTGCCTTGCGGATTCTCTGGGCGAGATGGCGGAGATGGGGGTGGACTGCCTGAAGCTGGAGGGACGCATGAAGCGTCCGGAATATGTGGCTGTCATCACCCGCATCTATGCCCGCCTGCTGGAAGAGGGCCGCCGCCCCACCGCCGCCGAGCGGGCGGAGCTGGAGCAGGCCTTTTCCCGCTCCGGCTTTACCAGCGCCTACTGGGACGGCAAACACGGCGCGTCCATGTTCGGCATCCGTCCGGAAACCGCCAAGGACCCCAAAGAACTGTTTGACGCAGCCAGAGCCGCCTATGAAAAAGACGATCTGCGGCTGGTGGCTGCGGATCTTTCCTGCACTGTACAGGCCGGAGTCCCCTGCACCCTGACCGCCGCCGATCACGACGGTCACACCGTCACGGTGACCGGCCCCGTTCCGGAGCCTGCCCGGACCCGCGCGCTGGAGAAATCCGAGCTGGAGGCCCGCCTGCGCAAGACCGGCGGCACCGCCTTCCGATGCGGGCGCGTGGCCGTCCTGTTGGACGAGGGTCTCTCCCTGCCCGCCAGCGCCGTCAACGGCCTGCGGCGGGACGCTCTGGCGGCGCTGGCCGACGCCCGTGCCGCCGTACCCCACCGTCGGGAATTCCCCCTGCCCGCTCTGCCGGAGTCGGACAGCGCCGCGGCGGAACCGGCCATGACCGTTTCCGTCTCCACAGCCGCCCAGCTGACCGCGGAACTGCTGGCCCTGTCCCCCGCCCGGATCTATGTGCCTTTGGAGGAACTGATCGGGCTGGACGCCCTTCCCGCCGCTGAGACGGAGTGGTGCGCGGTGCTGCCCCGCGTCTGGCGGGACGGAGACGAGGCGCTGCTGAAACGCTGGCTGGAGCACGCCAAAGCCCTTGGCGTCACTGCCGCCGCTGTGGGGAACATCGGCCATCTGTCCATTCTGCGGGACATGGGGATGACCCTGTGCGGCGACTATGGTCTGAATGTGTTCAACAGCTGGTCTCTTGCCTATCTTCGGGGAAAAGGGCTGTCCTCCGCCTGTCTCTCCTTTGAGCTCCGGGGCGCCCAGATGCGGGATCTGAAAAAAGTGCTGCCTGCGGAGGCCATCGTTTACGGCCGCCTTCCCCTGATGATTACGGAAAACTGTCTGCTGCAAAACGACTGCGGCTGCCGGCTGGACCGGAACGGCCCCGTGGTGCCGGAACATGCGCCCTGCCGCCGCCCCAACGTTCTGCAGGACCGCACCGGAGCCGCCTTCCCGCTGCTGCCGGCCTTCGGCCACCGGACGGAGATCCAGAACAGCCGCGCCCTGTGGCTGGCAGACCGGAACGACTGGAAGCAGCTGGGACTTGCATACGCACGCCTGCGCTTTACCACAGAGTCTCCGGAGGAATGCGTTCGGGTCGCCCGCGCCTATCGCAGCGGCGCGCCGGCTCCGGCGGAGTTTACCCGCGGACTGTTTGAGCGGGGGGTCGAATAACGGCGGCAGCACGCCCCGTTTTTTCCGGTTTTTGCGGAAATTCTGAACACAAAACGTATATTATTTATAAAGTATTTCATTTTGTAATCATTTTGGAGTTTGACATGGTAGAGATCAAGGTAAAATATTTTTCTGAGGATCTTCCGGAGCTGACCTATGTGGCAGGAAAATCGGACTGGATCGACCTGTATGCCGCGCAGGAGGTCACCCTCAAGGCGGGAGAATTCCGGCTGATTCCCTTGGGCGTCGCTCTGGCGCTTCCCTCCGGCTGGGAGGCCCACATCGCCCCCCGCAGCTCCACCTTCCGCCGGTACGGCATCCTGCAGACCAACTCTGTGGGCGTGGTGGACAACAGCTTCCGCGGCGACAACGACCAGTGGCACATGCCGGTCTATGCCACCCGTGACGTTACCATCGAAAAGCACGCCCGCATCTGCCAGTTCCGTATTGTGGAAAACCAGCCCGCCCTCCAATTCTGCCGGGTCCCGCATTTGGATGATCCGGACCGCGGAGGCTTCGGCTCCACCGGCGTATAACCGTGCAACACCGTTGGCGCCCACGGGCGCATGGAGGAGAATGAACATGACAAACATCGTACTGGCCTCCGGATCCCCCCGGCGGCAGGAGCTGCTGCGCCGCATCGGCATCGCGGACTTTGAGATCCGTGTTCCGGAAACGGCGGAAACCTATCCCGCCGGTCTCAGCCCGCAGCAGATCGTGGAATATATTTCCCGTGAAAAGGCGGATGCCGCCGCGGAGCTGTGCACTCCGGAAGAGGTCGTCATCACCGCCGACACCATGGTCTTTCTGGATGACCAGCGGCTGGGAAAGCCTGCTGACGCCGAGGATGCCCTGCGGATGCTGACTTCCCTGCAGGGCCGCTGCCACACGGTCTGCACCGGCGTCACCGTCAGGCAGGGCAGCCGGAGTATCACAGAAAGCGAGACCACGGAGGTCCGGTTCCGCCCCGCCTCAGAAGCGGAGCTGCGGGCGTATCTCGCCACCGGAGAGCCTATGGACAAAGCCGGCGCTTACGGGATCCAAGAGAAGGGCGCGCTGCTGGTGGAGGGGATCAACGGCGACTTTTTCAACGTCATGGGCCTGCCGGTGCTGCGGCTGAGCCGGATGCTCTCCCGCTTCGGCATTGATCTTTTATAATGGATCTGGAGGTTTTCCCTTGAAAAATTTCCTGAAACACCACGGATTATGGGTTCTGTTCGCCACGGCGGTGATCGCTGTGGCGCTGACGCTGATGTCCGTGTTCAGCCATACCTCCTCCCCCCTTGCCAACGCGGTCAATGTGATCGCCGCCCCCTTCCGGGCGGCTTATACCGCCGTCGCGGACCGGTTCAACGACTTCCAGAAGCACTATCGGGATTATACCGGTCTGGAGGAGGAAAACGCCATTCTGCGGCGGCAGCTGGCGGAAATGGAGGCGGAGATCCGGCAGGCACGGGAGGACAGTGAAGAAAACAGCCGTCTGAAAAAGCTGCTGGGACTGCAGGACCGGCGGCCCGATCTGACCAGCGATCTGCAGCAGGCCATGGTGACCGAGCACGCCGTCACCAACTGGACCTCGTCGCTGACCATCAACAAAGGCACCTCCAGCGGTCTGGAGGTGGGGGACTGCGTCATGGATGACACCGGTTCTCTGGTTGGACTGGTCCATGAGGTCGGCGCCAACTGGGCCACCGTGCTGACCACGGTGGATACCGACACCTCTCTGGGCGCGCAGGTGTTCCGCACCGGAGATCTGGGACTTGCCCAAGGGGACTTTTCCTTGATGCAGGAAGGCCGCCTGCGGCTGAACCTGCTGCCGGCCGACGTCAGTCTGCTGGGCGGCGATCTGGTGGTCACCAGCGGTCTGGGCGGATATTATCCCCAAGGGCTTGTAATCGGCTCCGTGGAAAAGGTCCAGCTGGACCCGTCCGGTTCTGATTCCTACGCCACGCTGATCCCCGCCGTGGATTTTTCCCAGCTGACGGAGGTTTTTGTGATCCGTTCTTTCGATCCCGGTGCTTGACCCGAACGTCCCGCCCGAAAAGGAGGTCCCGCCGTGCTGGCACGCAATGAAGTGATTTTCAAGTGGGCGCTTTACGGCGCCGTCACAGCGCTGTGCTTTTTTTTGCAGGGCGCGTTCTTTCAGCGGTTTACCCTCTGGGGGGTGCTGCCCTTTGTTTATCCTCTGCTGGCTGCCATCCCCGCCACCTATGAGGCTCCTGTCCCCGCCACCATCTTTGCCCTGTGCGTCGGCGTGGTGTGTGACGCGCTGCTTCCGGGCGCCATCCCCTGCTTTTATACGCTGATTTTTCCCGTGATCGGGCTGCTGTCCTCCCTCCTTGCCAGAGGGGTGCTGCCCGCAGGCTTTTTCTGCTCTCTGGCCGCGGTGATCCTTGCCCTGTGCCTGACCGACCTCTTCCGCTGTCTGCTGCTGTGGATCAGCGGCCGGAACGTCTGGCGCGCGGGACTGTTTTTGCTGCTGCGGGAGCTGTGCGTCACGCTGCCGTTCAGTCTTCCGGTCATCCTGCTTTACCGCATGGCGGCCCGCAAGGTCCACTTGTATGACTAATCCCCGGAAAAGGAGTGCCCATGAAAGATTCCAGACAAACCCGCCTATTGGTCCTTGCCGGCTTTCTGGCTCTGGTCCTGCTCATCTATCTGGGGGTGCTGTACCACACCCAGATCAACCAGCACGACGAGTATCTTGCCCGCTCTCTGCACTCCATCGCCAAGGAGGAAACCATCGAAGCCTCCCGCGGCATCATTACAGACCGGAAGGGCCGGCCTCTGGTGTCCAACGATTCCGTTTACACGCTGACCTTTGACACCAGCCTGCTGAAAAAGGGGCAGGACCAGAATGAAGCCATTTTGCGTCTGCTGGAGCTGTGTGAAGAAAAGGGTCTTTCATGGACGGATACCCTCCCCATCTCTGACACGGCCCCTTACCTTTATAAGCTGGAAGCCGTATCTGACGGACAGCGCCGCCAGTTCTTTACCTACGTCAAATCCCTGAAGGAAGCCCGAAGCCTGCTGGAAGCGTACCTGCTGCGGCATCCGGAGCTGGCGCAGTCCGAAGACTCTGCGGAGGCACCGGCGGAGGACGCCCCTGAGACCGCCCCCTCTCAGGAGGAGCTGGGCAGGCAGCTGCTGGAGGATCTCCGCCTCTCCGCATTTACCAGCCAGCTGCTCAACAGCGCAGGCCTGACGCCCGACAAACTGGTAAAGCTGATGGTGGAAAATCTGGAGATCCCCGCCGGCTTTTCTCAAGAAGAGACCCGGCAGGTGCTTGGCATCCGCTACGGACTGGCTCTGCGGCGGACAAACGGCTACACCAGCTATGTGCTGGTGGAGGATGTGGACATCCAGCTGATCTCCGTCATCACAGACGGCAACTATGCCGGCGCCAAGGTGACGGATTCCTCCGTGCGGAAATACGAGACCTCCTATGCCGCCCACATTCTGGGAACGGTGGGCCCGCTGTATGCCGAGGATCTGAAAAATCCCCTGTATGCCGACTATCCCGGAGACGCCACCATCGGAAAATCCGGCGTGGAAGCCGCCTTCGAGCAGTATCTGCGGGGAACCGACGGCAAACGGGTGATCTCCACCAACAGTGACGGGAAGATCACCGGCGAATACTATGAGGTAGAGCCGGAACCCGGCGCCACCGTGGAGCTGACCATTGATCTGGAATTGCAGCAGGTGGTGGAGAACGCTCTGGCGAAAACCGTTGAAAAGATGAACGCCGAGGACGGGAACGAAAAGCGGGGCGCCGGCGCGGCCGTGGTGAAGGTCGGTACCGGAGAGGTGCTGTCCCTCGCCTCCTACCCCACCTATGACCTGTCCACCTACCGGCAGAATTACAGCGAATTGGCGTCCGATCCCGCCAAGCCCTTCCATAACCGCGCTACACAGGGCACCTACGCCCCCGGCTCCACCTTCAAGCCCCTCACCGCCCTTGCGGCACTGGAGTCCGGCGTCATCAGTCTGACGGAAAAAGTCAGCTGCCCCGGCGTATGGTACTATCCTGACATGATTGAAGGAACCGAGCCATTCCGTTCCTATTGCTGGAAGCGAAGCGGTCACGGAAAAATGAGCATCAAACAGGCCATCACCAATTCCTGCAACGTCTTTTTCTATGAAATGGGCTACCGGCTGGGCATCGACCGGCTGGATCAGTACGCACGGGAATTCGGTCTGGGAGAAAGCACCGGCATTGAGATCGGCGACAATCCCGGCGTGCTGGCAGGTCGGGAGGAGCGGGAAGCCGCCGGCGGCGTCTGGTACGGCGGCGATACCACGCAAGCCGCCATCGGACAGTCGGATAACCAATTTACCCCGCTTCAGCTTGCCAATTACATTGCCACGCTGGTTTCCGGCGGAAAGCACTGTCAGGCCCACCTGCTGAAAGCCGCAAAATCCTATGACAGCTCAGAGATCATCGCTGTGGGCAATACCCAGCCCCTCAATACCGTGTCCTTCAGCGACAGTACGCTTCAAGCCATTAAGGAGGGCATGCTGGGCTATACGCAGCCCGGCGGCATGGTATACAGCGCCTTCAAGGACTGCATCGTTCCGGCGGGCGCCAAGACCGGCACTGCCCAGCTGGGCGGCGGCAAAAAGAACAACGGCATGTTTGTCTGCTTTGCCCCCTATGACGAGCCGGAGATCGCCGTGGCCATTGCCATCGAGCAGGGCGACGCCGGCGCCGCGCTGGCCTCCACCGCCGTGGAGATCCTCAACGCCTATTTCTCCGCTGATACCATCGGCACCGCCATTTTGCAGGAACAGCAGTTCCTGCCCTGACATCCCTTCAAATACCCACAAGGAGTTTCCCGTTCATGAGCGAACCGTTTGTTTTTGACTCCCGGTACCCCCTGTTCAAAACGCCCTTTGGCGCTGCTACCTGCGGGCAGACCATCTCCCTCCGGTGCCGTCCTCTGGCGTCGGAGGGCTTCTCCCACTGCGCGCTGGTGGCGCACGAGGAATTTGCAAATCAAACCACAGAGACCGAACTGACGCAGACCGGCTCCGCAGGCGAGGACGGACGCCTCACCTTTGTTCTGGAACTGTCCGCTCCGGCATCGCCGGAGCTGGTCTGGTATCACTTCCGTTTCTGGCGGGAAGACGGCTCCGGCTGTCTGCTGGACCAAAGCGGCTACCGCAGCGACGGTCCCCTCACCCCCTGGCAGCTGACCGTCTATGAGCAGACACACACGCCGGAGTGGTTCGGCGGCGGCATAACATACCAAATTTTTCCAGACCGGTTCTGCCGTCTGACCGTTCCCGATCCCACCGGACTGATCGGCAACCGACAGGTCCACGACCATTGGGAGGACGCCCCTGTCTGGAAGCCCGACCCTGACGGGGAGATCCGGAATCGGGACTTTTTCGGCGGTTCTCTGGCAGGGATCACCTCCAAGCTGGATCATCTGGTCCGGCTGGGTGTTTCCACCCTGTATCTCAATCCCATTTTTGAATCTGCCTCCAACCACCGCTACAATACGGCCGATTATGAGCGGATCGACCCCATGCTGGGCACGGAGGAGGACCTGAAAACGCTCTGCCGGGAAGCCCGGAAGCGGGGGATCCGGGTGATGCTGGACGGAGTCTTCAACCACACCGGTTCCCAGAGCCGCTATTTCAATGCCGACGGATTTTATCCATCTCCGGGAGCGGCCCAAAGTCAGGAAAGCCCCTATTTCAGCTGGTTTTCCTTTCATCCGTGGCCGGAGGACTATGATTCGTGGTGGGGCATCCGCACCCTGCCTGCCGTCCGGGAAGAGGATGAGAGTTATGTAAACTATATCATTCAGGATCCGCAGTCCATCATCCGGCGCTGGCTGCGGGCGGGCATCTCCGGCTGGCGGCTGGACGTGGCCGATGAACTGCCGGACTGGTTCATTGAACAATTGCGGGCCGCAGCCACAGAAACCGATCCCGAAGCCTTTGTGCTGGGAGAGGTCTGGGAGGATGCCTCCAATAAAATCGCGTATCATCAGCGCAGGCGGTATTTACTGGGTCGGGAACTGCACGGTGTTATGAACTATCCCTTCCGCACGGCGCTGCTGGATTATCTGCGGGGCGGCGATGCCGCAGCCTTTGCAGAATCCATGGAAACGCTGCGGGAGCACTATCCCCCTGCCGCCTTTTATTCCGCAATGAACTTTTTGGGGACCCATGACACGCCCCGCATTTTAACGGTGCTGGGCGCAGCGAACCCTCCCGCGGAAAAGGCGGACCGCGCCTCCTTCCTGCTCTCCCCACAGGAGCGGCAGCGCGGGATCGCCCTGTTGAAGCTGGCTGCCCTGATCCTCTTTACCTTTCCCGGCTCCCCCACCATTTATTACGGCGATGAAGCCGGCATGGAGGGTTGGGAGGATCCTCTGAACCGCGGCACCTATCCTTGGGGGCAGGAGGACTCCGCCCTTCTGGCGTATTTTACCCTGCTGGGCCGCCAGCGGACGCAGCTCCCCGCTCTGCAAAGAGGCGCCATCTGCTATCAGCTGGCGGAAGGCCCCCTGCTGGCCTTCACCCGAACACTGGGAGAGAACGTCTGCCTGACGGCAGTCAATGCCTCTGCATCGCCGCAGAGGATGACGCTCCCTTGGAACCGGAGTACTGCGGAAGATCTTCTGTCGGGACGGCGGTTTTCTGTGGAATACAACCGGCTGTCCCTTCAGCTGGCTCCCTATGAAGGGCTGCTCCTGATTTGACGGCTCAGGCGATGTTTCACGTGAAACATTGCTGGAATCCCCATCCATCGTTCAACCCTCATGTTTCACGTGAAACATGAGGGTTTTTTCACGCTTTTTCTCTCCAGCCCCTTGAAAGCCTCACCGCACATTGTTATAATAAATCAGTACGTATCTGAGAACGTTATGAAAGAAGAGGTGCTCGTGGCCAAAATTATTGCAATCGTCAACCAAAAAGGCGGCGTCGGCAAAACCACAACCTGCGTCAGTCTGGCCGCCGCGCTGGTGGAGGCCGGAAAACGGGTGCTGCTGTGCGACTTTGATCCGCAGGCCAATGCCACATCCGGAATGGGCGTGGACAAAACCGTCTCAAAGGGCATTTATGAGGTGGTGATCGGGGAGGTTCCTCCCGCCGATGCCATCACCCACACCCGATACGGCGATGTCCTCCCCTCCAACAAGGCCCTTGCAGGCGCCGGAATTGAGCTGATTACCATGGAACGTCGGGAATACCTGCTTCGGGACGCCTTGGACGCCCTGCGGGAGAACTACGATTATATCTTTATCGACTGTCCCCCCTCTCTGGAATTGCTGACGCTCAACGCCCTCTGTGCCGCCGACGGGATTCTGGTGCCGGTTCAGGGGGAATACTTTGCTTTGGAGGGCCTGTCGGACCTGATGAATACCGTCCGTCTCGTTCGCCGCTCCCTGAATCCCCGACTGGAGCTGGAGGGTGTTCTGCTGACCATGTTTGATGGCCGCACCAATCTGGCATTGCAGGTGGCGGAAGAAGTCAAGCATTACTTCCCCGGCAAGGTCTATGCCACTGTCATCCCCCGCAACGTCCGGCTCTCGGAAGCCCCCAGCCACGGCAAGCCCATCACCTCCTATGACCGCTCCTCCCGCGGTGCGGAGGCCTATACCGCTCTGGCAGCGGAATTTATGAAACGTCAGAACACTTGATCTGGAAAGGAGCATCCCATGGCATCCAAAAAACCCTCCGGCCTCGGCCGGGGACTGGGCGCCCTGCTGGGAGACGATGTGATGAACACCGGCACCCAAGGCGCCATGTATCTCCCCATCAGTGAAGTGGAAAGCAACTCCGCGCAGCCCCGCAAGTTTTTTGACGAGGCAGCGCTGGCAGAACTGGCGGAATCCATCCGTCAGCACGGCATCATCCAGCCCCTCACCGTCCGCCGCCTTGCCTCCGGCTATTATCAGATCATCGCCGGCGAGCGCCGCTGGCGGGCTGCCCGTCTGGCAGGACTCAGCGAAGTCCCCGTCACCGTGATCGAAGCGGACGACCGGAAGGCGGCGGAGCTTGCCATGATCGAAAATCTCCAACGGGAAGACCTGAACCCCATGGAAGAAGCCGCCGGATACCGGTCCCTCATCGACCAGCATCACATGACGCAGGAGGAAGCTGCCAGTCGGGTGGGAAAATCCCGCAGCGCCGTCACCAACGCCCTGCGGCTACTGGAGCTGGCCCCTGCGGTCCAAAATCAGGTGGAGGCAGGACTTCTCTCCGCCGGTCACGCCCGTGCGCTGGTCCCCCTCTCCCCTGCCCAGCAGATACAGGCAGCCAACGCCATCATCGAAGGCGGTCTCTCCGTCCGCCAGACGGAACTGCTGGCAAAACGTCTGGCCGCCGGAGAAAAACCTGAGAAGCCTGCCCCTTCCGACGCTGTGGATTACACCGCCGTGGCACAGCGGGAGCTGTCCGGCCGTCTGGGTCGGGGCGTTAAAATCGTCAACGGGCGGAAAAAAGGCCGCATTGAACTGGAATACTACGGAATGGATGACCTGAATGACCTGCTGGATGCTCTGGCACTTCTGAAGGTCCAGAAAACCCGGAAAGGACCGAACCCATGAGTCTGGATAAAGAAAACAAACAGCCGGCAGAGGAATCATCACAGTCGGAAGCTGCCAAAAAGGGCGGCGCAGCCGGCAGCAAGCCCGTCATCATCTATATCATGATCCTCTTCATCGCCGCCTTCCTGCTGATGGCCCTCTCCTTCCTGATGCACCAGCGCAGCAATACGGAAGCGCTGGGGGACCTGCAGGACTCGGTTACCGCGATGCAGGAGGTGCAGGGATATCAGGACAAAGTCATTCAGCTGCAGGAAGAACTGGATGCCGCCGAGGATGCGCTGATCCGGCAAACCAAAGAATCGGAAGAAGCCCTGCGTGTCAAGCAGGAGGAGGTTGACACGCAGGCTGCTCTGCTGGACGCCATGACCGATCTGTACCGGCTGCAGCAGGCATACAGCGCCAAGGACTACGACCACTGTCAGGAAGTCATCGACCACATGGAAACCAGCGGCTCCGCCGCTTTGCTTCCCAAGGAAATTTCGGGAGACGCGGAAATGACCGCCCCCTATGAACGCTTCATGCAGTTTCAGGAAGCTGTCGCCGCCATTCAGGCGCTGGGCGACTGATGTTTCACGTGAAACCAACCCCATCCCTACAAGAACAAGAACGGAAATAAAGGAGAATTCAAATCATGCTGGATATTCGTTTTGTGCGGGAAAACCCCGACATTGTCAAGGAAAACATTCGGAAAAAGTTTCAGGATTCCAAGCTCCCTCTGGTGGATGAGGTGATTGAACTGGATACACAGCGCCGTGCCGCCATTGTGGAGGCCGACCAGCTGCGCTCCAACCGCAACACCCTTTCCAAGCAGATCGGCATGCTGATGGGACAGGCCAAGAAGGACCCCAGCAAGCTGGCGGAGGCCGAGGCGGTCAAGGCGCAGGTGAAGGAGCAGGCGGACCGGCTGGCAGAGCTGGAAAAGCTGGAGGGTGAGCTGGAGGAAAAGGTCCGCAGGATCATGCTGGTGATCCCCAACATCATCGACCCCTCCGTCCCCATCGGTCCCGACGACTCCGCCAACGTGGAGGTGGAGCGCTTCGGCGAGGCCAAAACCCCGGACTTCCCCATCCCCTATCACACGGACATCATGGAGTCCTTCGGCGGCATTGATCTGGACGCCGCAGGCCGGGTCTCCGGCAACGGCTTCTATTACCTGCTGGGCGACATTGCCCGTCTGCACGAAGCTGTGCTGGCCTATGGCCGCGACTTCATGATCGACAAGGGCTTCACCTACTGCATCCCTCCCTTCATGATCCACGGCAATGTGGTGGAGGGCGTCATGTCCCAAACCGATATGGATGCCATGATGTATAAAATCGAAGGCGAGGACCTGTATCTGATCGGCACCTCCGAGCACTCCATGATCGGCCGCTTCATTGACCAGATCCTGCCCAGCGAAACCCTGCCCCAGACCCTGACCTCCTACTCCCCCTGCTTCCGCAAGGAAAAGGGCGCCCATGGCATTGAGGAGCGCGGCGTATACCGCATCCACCAGTTTGAAAAGCAGGAAATGATCGTGGTCTGCAAGCCCGAGGACTCCAAGGACTGGTACGAAAAGCTGTGGCGCTACTCCGTGGAGCTGTTCCGCAATCTGGACATTCCCGTCCGCCAGCTGGAGTGCTGTTCCGGCGATCTGGCAGACCTGAAGGTGAAATCCTGCGACATCGAGGCATGGTCTCCCCGTCAGCAGAAATACTTTGAAGTCTGCTCCTGCTCCAATCTGGGCGACGCACAGGCCCGCCGTCTGCGCATCCGCTACAAGGATGAAAACGGCAAAATGCAGCTGTGCCACACCCTCAACAACACCTGCGTGGCGCCTCCCCGTATGCTGATCGCCTTCTTGGAGAACAACCTGCAATCCGACGGCACCGTCCTGATCCCCGAGGTTCTGCGCCCCTACATGGGCGGCAAGGACAAGCTGGTGCCCAAGCAGTAATCCCCCCTCTCTCCGGCAGCAAGGGGCAGGCAGCCCCCGCTCTGTCCCCTTGCCGCCGGAGCTTCCGGTCGGACCGTTCACAAATTGAATATTGCGCATGGAAAGGAGTCCCCTATGAAACGCTTTCTTTCTGCACTTGTTCTGGCTGCGTGTCTGCTGTCCATTCCCTGCGCAGCGGCAGACCCCGCAGCCCACAGCGTCCGTGCGTTTTCCGGCTTCGCCGACGTGGCAGAGGACAGCTGGTGTCATGACGCCGTGGCGCTCTGCTATGAGACCGAACTCATGAACGGCACATCCGAGACAACCTTCTCCTCTGGCAGCCCCCTGACTGCCGCGCAGCTGACGGTGCTGTCTGCCCGCCTGTACAGCCTGCGCAGTGGCGGCAGCGGCACGGTCCCGCCCCTCCCCGACCTGTCCCAGCCCTACCTGCGGTTTTACGGGCCGGACGGCGCTCTGCTCCGCTCTTATCGATGCACAGATCCGTTTACATACGGTATGGACGACGGCCTTTTCATCAGCCTCAGCGACACGCCGGATGATCCGGCTCTTCCGGAAGCCTGCACACTGGAGATTGCCTTTCGTGACTACGGCCCCATCCGCCGCTATTCCGGCGTCCGGACCTTCTACGCGCCTCCTCCCGGCGTCATGACCCACGGACTCACCGGCACCGGATACCGGTTCACGGATCCGGACACCACAACATTCTGCTTCTTTTTGGGCACGGACATCGAACCGCTGAAGCAGGAATGGTGGTTCTCCGCCGCGTTCTATCTTGCCAGTCAGGGACGCCTGAATCTCTCCGGCGACCTCATTTGGCGGGTCGCGCCAAACCACGACGATCCGGAAACGGTTTCCCTGCGCTTTGCCGAACCTGCCTCCCGCGCCCTGTTCGTCTGGCTGCTGGACTGCGCCGCCGGCGAGCTGCCCCCCGTTCGGGAAACGGTCTCGATTCCGGATGTGGATCCGGAGCTCACTCCTGACGCCGACGCGATCCTGCGGCTCTATCGGGCCGGTGTTGTGAACGGCGTGGATGAAAGCGGCCGCTTTTCAGGCGGCGCTCCCCTTACCCGCGCTCAGGCGGCCGTGATGCTGGCCAGAATCCTCGACCCTGCCCTGCGCGCCCAGTAATGCTACCACAAAAAAGAGAAAGGATGAATCTCTTATGGCCAAAGCATCCGGTTTTATCGCCGAATTCAAACAATTCATCGCCCGCGGCAACGTGATGGACATGGCTGTCGGCGTCATCATCGGCGGCGCCTTCGGCAAGATCTCAACGTCTCTGGTGAATGACGTCATCATGCCCGCCGTCTCCATGCTGACCGGCGGCGTGGATTTTTCCAACTGGAAACTCGTTTTGAAAGCCGCTTCCGTCAATGCCGACGGCGTGCTGGATCCTGCCACGGAGGTTGTGATCCGGTACGGCACGTTCCTCGCCACGATCCTCGATTTCCTCATCATCGCCTTTGCGGTGTTCTGCCTTGTCAAATTTCTCAACCGCCTGCACCGCAAAAAAAAGCAGGAGCCCGATATGCCTCCCCCGCCCCCCGCTCCGCCGGAGCCCTCCGCTGAGGAACGGCTGCTGACCGAGATCCGGGATCTCCTGAAGGAGCAGAAGCCGTGATGGAACAGATTCTGCAAGAGGGGCTGGCATCTTTGGGGCTGCCCGCCGCCAACATCCCCGCCCTGATCCGGTACGCGGAGCTGCTGGTGGAAAAGAACAAGGTGATGAACCTCACCGCCATTACGGATCCGGCAGACATTGCCGCCCTCCATTTTCTGGACAGCGCCGCCCTGCTGACGCTGGCTGACTTCCGCGGCAAACGGGTGGCGGACATCGGCACCGGCGCGGGATTTCCGGGAATGCCCCTGCGGATTCTGGAGCCGACCCTCCAGATGACCCTGCTGGACTCCCTCAACAAGCGCATCGACTTTTTGCAGGAGGTCTGTCAGGAGCTGGGGCTTGCGGACGTGGCGTGTGTCCATGCCCGCGCCGAGGAATTTGCCGCGCAGCATCGGGAGTCCTTCGAGATCGTCACCTCCCGCGCCGTGGCAAATCTGCGGATGCTTTCGGAGCTGTGCCTGCCGCTGGTCAAGGTTGGCGGCGTCTTCTTATCTATGAAGTCCGTGGACTCCGACGCAGAATTGGAAGAATCAGGAAAAGCCATTGCCATGCTGGGCGGGCGCGTATCTGACCGAAAGGATTACGTGATCCCCGGTACCGACGTCCGCCATCGGGTCATTCTCATTGAAAAAATACGGGAAACCCCCCAAAAATACCCGAGAGCCTTTGCGAAAATCAAAAAATCCCCACTGTAATGGAATGAATTTTGATTTTGGGGCTGTACGCACTCAAAAATCATGGTATAATAATCCGTAATCCATTGAACTGCTCAGAGGAAGGAGGCACGCCATGGGACAGTGTATTGCCGTGGTATCCGGCAAAGGCGGTACCGGAAAAACATCGTTTACCGCCGGTGTCGGGGAAGCGCTGGCTCTGGCCGGCCGCCGGGTGCTCTGTCTGGACTGTGACATCGGTCTTCGGAATCTGGATCTGGCGCTGGGGCTTTCCGACCGTGCTTTCATGGATTTTTCCGACGTGGCGCAGGGACGCTGTCCCCTGTCCTCCGCCGTGGTTGAGCACCCGCAGCTTCCCGGACTCTACCTGCTGACGGCCCCTGTCCGCACCCGCGGCCGTCCCGTCACCAAGCGTCAGATGATGGACTTGATGACGGAGATCCGCAGGCAGTATGAATTCTGCCTGCTGGACGCTCCCGCCGGTCTGGGCACCGGATTCCTGCTGGCTACCGCCGCGGCAGACCGCTGCGTGGTGGTCACCACCTCCGATCCCTCCTCCCTGCGGGATGCGCAGCATACCGTCATGGAGCTGAGCCGCTTCGGTTACGGGAAGCTGCATCTGGTGGTGAACCGGGTGCGTAAAAAACTGCTTCACAGTATGCACACCACCATTGACGACGCCATTGACAAAGCCGGACTTCCCCTGATCGGTGTGGTTCCGGAGGATGACGCGCTGCTGCTGAGCCTGAACCGCGGCGTACCGCTGCTGCTCTCCCGCAGCCAGAGCCCCGCCGCGTGGGCCTACCGCAACATCGCCACACGCCTGCAGGGCGGACGGGCCCCCCTGCTGCGCATCAAATAGAGAAAGGAGCTGTTCCCGATGAATATTGCCCTGATGTCCCATGACAACAAAAAGGATCTCATGGTCCAATTCTGCACCGCCTATGCCGGTATTCTCTCCCAGCACCACATTTATGCAACCAACACCACCGGCCACATGGTCGCCGACGCCACCGGTTTGAAGGTCCACTGCTTTTTGTCCTACGCCCACGGCGGAAGCCAGCAGATCGGCGCGCGCATTGCCTACAACGAGTTTGATCTGGTCCTGTTTTTCAACGACCCCAGCAACGAGAGCATGGCAGGAGACATCTCCTATATCTCCCGCCTGTGCGACCAGAACAACATTCCCTTTGCCAGCAACATCGCCACTGCGGAAATGCTGGTGCTGGGTCTGGCCCGCGGCGATCTGGACTGGCGCTGCATTGTGAACCCCTCTACCCGTCCGATTGCTTGACATTTTTCAGAAAAACAGATACAATTTTCACATCTGTTTTACCGCGCAGATGCCGCAGCAGTAATCCAGCCACCGATCCGCAGAGAGGGGCGCAGCGCTGAAAGCGTCCCGTTCGGACTGGATGAAGGACAGCGGCGGAGCGGGGGCGGAAACGCCCACGGCTCCCTCCCCGTATCAAGGAGGCCAAAGGAGACCCCAGCGGTCTTGAATTTGGGTGGCACCACGAAGCGAAGTTCGCTCTCGTCCCAAAGCCGTGGGACGGGAGCGTTATTTTTTACAGAAGACATGGCTCCCCCGCCGGTGCCTGATGCCGGCGGAACCTCTCACGAAACCATTTCAAAAAGGAGAAGCATTATGGCAAAAATGACGCCCCGGACGCTGTCCGGCTTCATGGAACTGCTCCCCGCGCCCCAGCAGCAGATGGAACGCATCATGGAGGTGCTGCGCCGCACCTACGCGCTTTACGGATTCACCCCTCTGGACACCCCTGTCATCGAATCCAGCGAGGTGCTGCTGGCCAAGGGCGGCGGCGAAACGGAAAAGCAGATCTACCGCTTTACCAAGGGTGACGCGGATCTTGCCCTTCGTTTTGACCTGACGGTCCCTCTGGCCAAATATGTGGCCCTGCACTACAACGATCTGACCTTCCCCTTCCGCCGCTATCAAATCGGAAAGGTCTATCGGGGCGAGCGTGCCCAGCGGGGCCGCTTCCGGGAATTTTATCAGGCGGACATCGACATCATCGGAGACGGCAAGCTCTCCATCACCAACGAAGCGGAGATCCCCGCCATCATTTACAAGACCTTTTCCACACTGGGCCTGAAGCGCTTCCAGATCCGGGTGAACAACCGGAAGATCCTCAACGGATTTTATGCCATGCTGGGCCTGACCGAGCGGTCCGGCGACATCATGCGCACGGTGGACAAGCTGGACAAGATCGGCGCAGAAAAGGTGAAGGCCCTGCTGACCGCTCCGGAGATCGGTCTGACGGAGGAGCAGGCCGGCGAGATCCTGACCTTCATTGCCATCACCGGCTCCAACGAGGAGGTCCTGACGGCGCTTTCCGGATATCAGGGCCGCAATGAGGTCTTTGACGAGGGTCTCGACGAGCTGAACACCGTGGTCAAATATCTGGGCGCCTTCGGCGTTCCGGCGGAACACTTCGCCGTGGACCTGACCATCGCCCGCGGACTGGACTACTACACCGGCACCGTCTATGAGACCACGCTGCTGGACCATCCGGAGATCGGCTCCGTCTGCTCCGGCGGCCGGTATGACAATCTGGCGGAGTATTATACGGACAAGCAGCTGCCCGGCGTGGGCATCTCCATCGGCCTGACCCGCCTGTTCTATGTGCTGGGCGAGCAGGGCATGCTGAATCCGGAGCTTCCCACCGCCCCTGCCGACGTGCTGATCCTGCCCATGACGGACGACCTCTCCGCCGCGATCTCTCTGGCCACCCGCCTGCGAGAAAACGGCATCCGCACCCAGATCCACGGCGAAAACAAAAAATTCAAGCAGAAGATCTCCTATGCCGACAAGCTGGGCATTCCCTATGTCATCTTCTTGGGCGAGGATGAGATTCAGGCAGGCGTGGCGGCCTGCAAGGACCTCTCCACCGGCGAGCAGACCAATCTGGACCCCACCGCCACCATTTACCGCATCAAGGCCGGCCTTGCGGAGCGGGAAAAAGGCCCCGTGATTCTGGGCTGATCCTCTCCGGCAGGCTCATTCCTTCCACCGTTCGAGATCGGAGGCTTATATGAAGCACGCGCAAAAACGCCGGACCGTTCTGTTCCTGCTGATCCTCGCTCTTCTGGCAGGCTCTTTGTGGTACGCCCGCCCCGTGGGGCTTGACACGCTGTACCCCAATCTGGAGCCCGCTCTCATGGACGTGACCCTCATCCGATTCAACGGCCACGGTCATACGGACCGCAGCCTCCGTCTCACACCGGAAGATCCGGAGTTCGCCCCGCTTCTGCGCCGTTTGGAAGCCCTGCGCTTCCGCCGGTCTCCCACGAATCTGCTGCTGCAGGCCATGCCGTTCCTGCAGGATCTCCTCCCTGCCGCCGTGAAAACCACGGGGGACGGCGAGATCCAGCACCTGATCATCGGACTGGCAGAGGACACCGGAACGGATGCGTGGCGGCATGCGGACCTGCAATTCCGGATCGACCGGTGGAGCTATCGGGACTTTGAACACGGCGTCTCCCTCCCCCTTTTCTCAAAAGACGGCAAAACAGCCGGACAGGCACTGGCGCAGGAGCTGTGGGACCTTTCACTGGACTTTTCCGCAAAGTTTGAATCCGATTCGTAATTTTTTATCCGTATATGCCTTTTTGTATTGTCACTGGAGGTGTTTTATGAAACGGACCCGCCTGTTTGCCCTGCTGCTGACCCTGCTGACCGCCTGTTCCCTGCTGCCTGCTGCGGCAAGCGCCGAAGATGCTGCGTGGCTGGTTCCCCCTTCCTGTCAGGCCCCCGCCTTTTCCGATACGGCCGGACTCTGGTGCGAGGAAGATGTGCGGACCGTCTGTGAGGCCGGTCTGATGGAAGGGGCCTCTCCGGAATTCTTTCATCCCGCCACCCCCCTTACCAACGCGCAGATCACGGTCATCACCGCACGGCTCCACCAGCTGCTTCGGGGCGGCGACGGCCTCCTTCCGGATGACGGCGCCGTCTGGTATCAAAGCGCCGTGACCTATCTGAAAAAAAACTGCGCCGCCGGTCCGGTGCAGACCTTCCTGTCGGGCTTTGACCCCTCCGGCAAGCCGGACTTTGCCTACCTGCCCTGTACCAGAAGCGCCTTTGTGTCCATGCTGGCCGGCGTGCTTCCGGAAAAAAGCCTGCCCCCGCGCAATTCCCTCTCTCTGGTCCCCGACTCCCTCAACGGCGATGTGCTGCTGTTTTATCGTGCCGGCATCCTAAAGGGCACAGACCCTTACGGCACCTTCCGCGGCAATCAGCCGCTGACCCGCGGCGCGGCCGCCGCCATGCTGGCCCGTCTGGTGGACCCCGCCCGGCGGCTGACCTTCACCCTCCAGCCCTTTGACCTCTGCCGCGACGTATTGCAGCTGAGCCCCGATACGGCCCTGCTGACGGTAGACGGCGCCCCCGTCCCCGCCGCCCTGCTGGTCAACCAGCTTTGCACCTCCCTGTGCCAATGGGAGGGCCGCGCGGACAAGGCCATGGAGGACACCACCCGCTTCTGGTGTGATTACTACGCCCCCTTCCAGCTGCTGGCGGCCCGTCAGGGCATCCGCCTGTCCGATCAGGAACAGAAGGCGTGCCGCGACTACGGCCGGACCCAAGCCGGCTATCTGGGGCTGTCTGCTTCTTACTGGCAGCGGCAGGATGAAAACAGCAAGCTGAATCTGAAGCTGCGCTCCGGCTATGTAGATGCAGACTGGAAACAAGGGGAAGCCGCATACCACAAAGCGCTGGAAGCCTGCTCCAAGCAGCTTCTGGAGACGGCAGCCCCCACAAAGGCTTTCCAATCTCTGGATCTGCGGGCGGTATACAGCCGCCTGACCGCATCCCCCTTTATGTCCTGGTATCGTTTTTAACATCAATTTATGGAAACAGAAAGGAAGCATTCCCATGATGCAGAATCGTACCCATACCTGCGGAGAGCTGCGTCTTTCCGACGCCGGTAAATCCGTCAAAATCGTCGGCTGGATGGAAAACGTCCGCGTGGTCTCCGCCAGCCTTGCCTTCATTGTCGTCCGCGATTTCTACGGCACCACACAGGTGGTGGCGGAGACCGAGGACATGGTGAACACCTTCAAAGCCATCACCAAGGAATCCACCATTTCTGTGGCAGGCTCCGTTCGGGAGCGGGACAGCAAAAACAGCAAGCTCCCCACCGGCGACATCGAGATCGTCCCCGAAACGGTGGAGGTCCTCGGCCGCTGCCGCCACAATGAGCTGCCCTTCCAGATCAATCGCAGCCGGGAGGCCGACGAGACGCTGCGGCTGAAGTACCGCTATCTGGATCTGCGGAATCCCGAGGTGAAGCATAACATCATCCTGCGGTGCAACGTGGTGTCCGCTCTGCGGCAGGCCATGACCGCGGAGGGCTTTCTGGAGATCACCACCCCCATTCTGACCGCCTCCTCCCCCGAGGGTGCCCGGGACTATCTGGTGCCCGCACGGAAGCACCCCGGCAAGTTCTACGCCCTGCCGCAGGCGCCCCAGCAGTTCAAGCAGCTGCTGATGACCTCCGGCTTCGACAAGTATTTCCAGATCGCTCCCTGCTTCCGGGACGAGGACGCCCGCGGCGACCGCTCTCCCGGCGAATTCTACCAGCTGGATATGGAAATGGCCTTTGCCTCTCAGGAGGATGTGTTCGCCGTGTGCGAAAAGGTCCTGCCTCCCATCTTCGCCAAGTACGGCAAGTATGACCGTGCCAGCGGCGCGCCCTTCATGCGCATCCCCTATCTGGAAGCCATGGAGAAGTACGGCTCCGACAAGCCGGACCTGCGCATCGACCTGACGGTGCAGGACGTTACGGACGTGCTCTCCGGCTGCGGCTTCGGCCCCTTCGAGGGCAATCGCGTCAAAGCCGTGGTGGTCAGCGATTTCCACGAGACCCGCAAGTTCATCGACAAGACCCTTGCCGATGTGGAGGTGGTCTCCGGCGGCAAGCCCTACTGGTTCCGTCTGGATGAAGCCGGCGAGATCGTGGGCGGCATCGCCAAGTTTGTCCAGCCCATCAAGGAGACGGTGGTCTCCGCGCTGAACCTGAAGTCGGGTGACTTCGTGGCCCTCTCCGCCGGCACGCTGGGCGCCGCCCAGAAGACCGCCGGCGTGCTGGTCAAGACGCTGGGCGCCGCCGTTCCCGGCCACATGGACCGTGAGCAGTACGCCTTCTGCTGGATCGTGGACTTCCCCATGTACGAGATCGGCGACGAGTCCGGCGAGCTGGAATTCTGCCACAACCCCTTCTCCATGCCCTCCGGCGGACTGGACGTTCTGCTGAAAGCCGAGCGGGGTGAGATCGATCCCCTCTCCATCACCGCCGACCAGTACGATCTGGTCTGCAACGGCGTGGAGCTCTCCTCCGGCGCCGTCCGGAACCACGACCCCGAAATCATGATCAAGGCGTTCGAGCTGGTCCGTCTGGGCGAGGAGGACGTGAAAGCCAAGTTCCCCGCCATGTACAACGCCTTCACCTACGGCGCACCCCCCCATGCGGGCATCGCCCCCGGCGTGGACCGCATGGTCATGCTGCTGGCCGGCGAGGATTCCATCCGGGAGATCATCCCCTTCCCCATGAACAAAAACGCACAGGACATCATGATGGACGCCCCCGGCGAAGTGACCCAGTCCCAGCTGGACGAGCTTCACATCGCTCTGGTAAAGCCTGAGGAATAACATCATACAAAGAAAAGGATGCGGACATGAAGTGACCCCAAAAAGTTAGACAATATTAAAAGTGGAAATTGTTTAAGCGGCTGAAAGGGCTTGTTGTCTGTGAAT
>JAPFEH010000002.1 GCA_026169195.1 Dysosmobacter sp.
CCATTGACGACCCCTTTGTGGTGCGGCAGGTGAATTTTGCATTTACCAAGAGCGGACTTGTCCTGCACACCGATTACGGGGCCATGAGCATCTATTCCTGCGCCCTCTGAAACGGAGGGATAAACTATTATATTCATTTTTACGATGGAAAAATGGAGGAGGCACAATGAACTTTAACGAAGCAATGCAAATGCTTGGAAACAAGTTGCAAAGAAAGTACGGAAATTTAGGCTTTAAGTATAAAAAATCTGACAAAACACTTACGCGGCACAGTAAAAATTTCACATATATGATTGCGTTTTCCTCATTCGGCGGGAACACAAAGGATAGCATAAGCATAGAGGTTTGCTATATAATAAACACCCGTCCATACGACCCTTATGGTTACGCCAAACCAGACATCAACACACAACCACTGTTTTACAGTTTAAGAAACAATGAAATATATCTTGATATAGGAAATGAAGAAAAAATTGACAATACCTTTGAGATTGTTTGTCAGTGGATGGATAAATTACTGATTCCAAAAATGAATGAGCTTTGTGCTACCGAGTAATGTGGATGAGGACTTTATTCACTACACTTATATCAACGATGATGGCGAAGTCATGGAATCACAAGTATATTGATGGCTGGGAAAGAGAGTGGACACCAATGAACAAAGAAATCTTGACCGCAAAACTTCTGGACTTGGTCGAGGGGCGGGAAACTCCCGAAAGCTGGCGAAACTGGTGGGACGAGCATGAGTCCGAACTGGAAACTCTGCTGGGTAGGGGCGAATTCCTGAAACTGAAACCCTGCCGACACGGTTTTCAGTGGGTCCCGGTGTTTGGCAGCCAAAAGGAAGCCATCGCCATTCTGGAAAAGAGCGAAACAGCATTTGAGGCCAGCAATCTCTATCAGGAGCGGTATCTGGCGGAGCTGGACGCTTTCTGCGAGGAACAAAGAAAAGTGCAGCGGGAAAAGCAGAAGAAATTCAAGGCCGGCCATCCGGAGCTGTTTTCCCGATATCCCAAGTTCTCCAAGGCGCTGGCAAAGGTGCTGGACCCCTCCGATGAAATCAAGCCCGCCGCCACAGAGGAGCAGATCGCAAATCAAGAAAGCGTGCTGGCCTTCACCCTTCCGGCCCAGTTGCAGGAGTTCTTCCTGCTGACCGCAGGCATCCATATATCCACCGGCGTGATTATGGACCTTTCCGGGCTATTTGATCTGACCATTCATGGAGAGCGGTATTGTGTGCTGGGCGAGTTCTGGAAAGAAGCGGACGGCGACCAGCTCCTGCTCCGCCCCGGAGAGGAAACCGTCTGGTACTACGCCCATGAGCAGGACAAGGTAAAGCGCCTCTGCAATGATATGACAGAACTACTGGAGAAGAAATTGGCGAGGTATCTCAATGAACACTGAAAATATCGCCCACTATTTTTATGGAAGCGCCTCTGCTGAAGATGAGCTCATGAATGCTGTTTTCAGCGGCGAGAATACGGTTGACGCTTTGAAAACAGCGGCAGAACAACATGAATTTCTCTGCACCGCAAAAATCCGCCTGTGGAATGAGATCCACATGGCGCTGATGGGATGTTCGGGGACAGAACCGATCTCCCATGAACCGCTCAGTCAAGCAATCGTAGGTGTTGATTTCGTTGATGATGGTCAGGTAGCCTACACACTTTTGGAGGATTTGGAGGATATCGTTTCCGCCCTCAACGAGGTGAATGAAGGTGCTTTCCTGAACAAATATCTCCAACAGAACGAATCGGAAAACCGTGATGCAGCGTTGGCCGAATTCAGAACTTTGAGAGACTTCTATAACAAGTGTCAGGATTTTCATGGAGATGATGACTATATTCTGGTTGTGGGTATCTATCGTGACTGAGAGGTGGCAACATGGAGAAGAAGGATTTCCCCAAGGGAACCAAGCCCCGTGAGATCTTTATCTACACCTGTGAGCGGATCGCGGAGCCATTGATCCCGCTGGGCTACAAATACCGCAAGAGCAAAAATGACATCTACAAAAAAGACGGGATCTTCGTGTTCAGCTTCTGGTTTCAACCCTCCATCCGCTTCGGCTCCACCACGTTTCTTTCCCATTTTGATGTGAGTTCGCCAGTGTTTGCCCAATGGTGCAATGAAAAAGAAGGCCAGAACGATGCCACTGGCGGCATCGTAGGCACCTCCCTTGCCCGGTTGACAAAGCAATACGATGACTGGCCTTCCTATGAAGTGTCCACCATGCTGGAGCGTGAGCGTTCCATTCGGGAGATTTCCGAGCAGATTCAAGAATACGCCCTGCCGTTTTTTGCCCGGTTTTCTGATTTGGAAACGCTGGTGGAGGATGTAGAGCAGAAAGGGTTCTTTCCGCACCGAAAAGGCTTTGACTCGAAAAAGCACAATCAGGAAGTCACCCAATTCTTCCGGGAGTATCTCCAGAAGCAGTAATCGAATGGCTATCATACTGGGCAATAAATTGAAAATTAAAGATAAAAGCGTTTGCCATGCGAAAAGGATTTTGGCATAAGGAAGAATGAAAATGACATTAGAAGAAATGTTCTGTGATCTCTATGATAAATATGGTAAAGATTTTAACTGGTATATGATCCCCTTCACACAGGCGGACGGGGCATTTGTTGCTGAACTAAACAAAGAAATAGGACAAGACCACTTCTTATACGGGAAAAAAATCTGGGCGGTTGCGAAGTGTGAATCCAATGATGATGTGTTATATGTTCTCAGAAACGGAACAGGAAGAGACATCTACTATCTGTTCCATTTGACTTACTCAGCACATAATACGGACGGATTTCCCCGGTATGAGGAGTTTCCAGATCTATTTGCAGTAAAAGAATTTATAGAACGATCATATATCGAGGATGATATGTAACCTTCAAATTTTAATTTGTTAGGAATCTACCTTACCCACAATGGCATCAGAAAGGAGACGGTCGCTATGTCAACTTGGAGCGGAATTCGAAACAAACTGGAAAGTGACTACCTGTGTCCGGCGCTCCGGGGCCACATCCAGTATTTTGCCACCAGTTACAGCAAAAGCGCCGACCACGAGGGCCGGGCAGCCATTCGTGTGGACGGTGTGGAAGTGCTGCGGAGCAACTACTACACCTATTTTGAGAATGTGTGGACAAAATTCACGCAGCTCAGGTCAACAACCATGAAAGACTGTGACTCCACAAAGGAGGCAATCAACCTTTCTCATGCTCATGCACTGGAGCAGGGTACCTTTGACCAAAAGGTGTTCTATGAGGCGTTTGGGATCTTTGACAACCAGAGCATCGAGAAAAGCCTTGTCAGCGAGAATCCCCTTGTCCGCATCTTTGCCCTTCTGGACCGCAGGCTGGGAAAGCGCCGCCTGCTGGCTTTGGAGGAATCCATGGAGCAGGAACTGGACTGGGTGCGGGCTTTCTATGTGATCCGGTTGCAGGCCGAAGGTCTGATGGAAAAAGAATAACATTTAGGAGGAACTGTCATGTCACAGATCGCATCCTTTTATCTGATAAAAAATAAGCAGCGGCAGGAGCTGTCCGACGGCGACTGCTCCGGTGATATCTACATGGCTATCTGGGACTGGTGTGAGAGCGAGCTGGATCTGGATGTCCGCTTTCCTGCTCCCCAGACAGAAGACACCTTGGACTGCGCTCTGCTGGAGGGAGAGCTGGCGTCTAAACTGCTGGCAACTCTGCGGGAGCAGGATCTCCCGGAACTGGCCGCTGAAATCGCTCCGGACTGGGATCTGCCCGCCGAGGCAGTGCAGAGCGGACTGGAAACACTGCGTTCCCATCTGGAACTGGTGCAGGGCGACGCTGCCCTGCTGTATGAAATGACATGAGAACGGAGGGATACCATGCTGGCAAAGCGGTTTGAACACATTTTACATGATCTGGGCATGGCTGGGCTGGAACACCCTCTGTTCTACCATGCGCCGGTGGGCATTCGTTTTGAGATCGGCGGGGAGGAACCAATCTATCTGGACAGGCGTGCGGCGAAGCTGAAAACCAACCCCGTTTATGTTCAGGGGGCGCTGGACCGGGCCGCCGCGATCTATCGGGGCCTTCCGGCGGCACCGGACCTTCTGCGGATCGACGGGTATCCCGATGAAGAACCCGCCGAGTCCCTGCTGACCGTTATCCGGCAGAGAGCCGCACTTCCTGCCCCACATGAGCAGAGCACAGTGACCGTGATAGACGAAGACGGAGATACACATTCTCAAGTACAGTTTTACTGGGATCTCAGTAAAATCAACTTTCAACTGGAACTGCTTCTTCGGGAAATCATTCTGGGGGACATCGGCGGCTGGAACGGCTTTGTGTCCAGCGTCTATCTGGCCGGGCCGGGGCCGTTCCTCTACCACCTGTACGATGACCGTGGGCTGGATGTGCTGGGCGGCTCACAGAAGCTGCTATTGCCTCTCTATCATCAATTTCATGACTGGATCTTGGAATACGATCTGGAGAAGATCGACCAGATGTTCGCTCCAGCAAAAGAATGACCGCATAACAGAAAAGGAGGCATTGCCATGGGACTTGACATCTACGCCGGAACGCTGACCCGGTACTATTCTCACAACTGGAAAACCGTTGTTCAGCAGTGGGCAGAGGAAAACGGATATACCTTCAACCGCATCACTCCGGACGGGGAACCTGCCGACAACGAAGAGGAGCTGTTCCCGGCTGAGGTTCAGGCAGCGGTGGAGAACTGGCGGGATCAGATTTTGACCGCCGTTTCTCAGCCGGACCAGCCGCCCTATACCCCATGGCCGGAGGACAACGGGAAGCCCTACTATACCGATAAACCGGATTGGGACGCCTTTGGCGCCATGCTGCTGGTGGCTGCCTGCCATACATACGGGGAGCCGGTGCCGCTTACCGTGGAGAAAAACTGGGACTTCATGGAGCATCCTGTCATCGCCCGCCTTGCGGCGGATGAGGAACGAGTGTGGTCCCTGTTCCGTGGGGCTACATGGTGGCTGCCCCTGCCGGATGCCTTCTTCTTTCAGGCCCCTCTGCCCACCGGTGACACCGCTGCCATCGGCACGGTGGGAGGGCTGCGGAAGGAGTTGGAGAAGCTGAACCAGCTGGCATGGCAGGCCGATGAAGACACCATTCTCAGCTGGAGTGAAACCGAGGGCTACCCCGTGGATGGCACCGTGGGGCCGGATGGGCAGTACAGCAAAGCCGACATTCCGGAGCACACCCGGTATGATACCGAATCCCTCGCCAAGTTCGCCTTCTCCATGCTCTGGCAGGCCATGCGGTTTGCGGAAGAACAGCAGGTGCCTGTTTTGCTGGATTATTGAGGAGGAGTTTTATGGGATACGATGTGAGCTTTCACCCGATTTCACCGGAAGAAATGCGGGAATGGTATTTTATTCCTCTTACATGGGTACAACAGGGGCAGGAGGAGAAGGTGCTGACCCTTGCCGCACAGCATGGGATAGAGGATTTCTATGCGGAAAAGTATCTGGACACCCTGCGGGTCGGGGCGGGGACAGAGCTTGATGAGTTGTTTGATAAAAGCCATGGCTTTTACATTGCGGTAATTCAGGGCTTTTTCCGGAATTACTATTACACCCGGGAAAGCGGCTTTTCCTTTCTGGTGGAGGAGAAGCCGGAATATGCCCGATACTCCACGCCGTGGGATCAAGTTGCGTCAGGTTCCATTCCAAACCCGGCGGAAAATCGGATCATCGAAAATTACTGCTCCGGTGTGTACCTGTCTCCGGATCAGGTTGTACAACTTCTACGGGATCTGGAACGGGACCCAAAGGTACTGGAGGATCTGGAGAGAATTTGGAGTGATGGGCAGCTGGCGGTGCTGAAAAAGGCCCTGACCGCCGCGGCTGAGCTGGGTACCGGTTTGCTGGAAGCCACCGAGGTGGTGGAACCCAACCCCATCCACCCCAATGAGAGTACAAGCTATTCCAACCTGTACCACTGCGATCGGGATGGGGTGTATCTCTACATGGATACTGTTCGTGGTCAATTAGCGGATGTGATTGGGAAAAGCGAAGAACAGACATAAGCAGTTGGGAGGTGGATAACCATGGAACAAAAACGCCCGGCGGACATCTTTGCGGAGGCCTTGGACTACCTGTGGAACGGGCTGGTTCTGGAGGAAAAGGGCTGGAAGCGGCTGAAAAAGGGCGACTTCAAAAAGAGGACGAAAAAAGGACTGACCTACCTGATCTGGTTTGAGCGGAGCCGCTACAACTACATAGACTACGAAATCGGCTATGGAAATGTGGAGGTGGGCTTCAGCTGTATCATTAAGCAGGGAGATGACTACCTCTACTCTTTCAAAATAGAACCGACAACAGGCGGTTCGTTCTTTCGGATGCTGACAGAGGATCTCCGGCTGAACACCGGTCTACTGGATACCTTTTTCCCGCTGGTCAAAGCCCACTACCTCGACTTTATCGACCGCTTTGAGGTGGACCCGACAAGGGCGCTCCAGCCGGTCTGTGCCCCCTTTACCCAGCCGGAGGACTACAGCTGGCGCATTCATGTGGATGAGCAAATGGTGGAACGGTACGGAACGGCGGAGCAGCTGGCGGAGTATCGTTGTCAAGCGGAATTGCGCGGAACGCCGGAGTTCAAGGCAAAGAACTGGACGGGCTTGATGTTGTTCCACCTCTCCCACTCCGATAATGTGGATCACGCTTGGGCCTCAAGCCGCACCAGAGCGGAGCTGGATCAGGTGGTGGAACCCTTTGTGCAGGCCAAGAGGCAGACAGGACAGTGGACGCAGGAGGATGAGGCGGGCTATCAGCTCTACCGGCAGGAGACAGACCCGGAGAAGCGCACCTTTCGGGTCTGGTATCTCATCGCCAACCCCCGTGGCCTGCCGAAAGAGTTTGTCCAGAAAGCGCTGGAGTTTCGGTGGAAGCTATTCCCAGAAAAGAAGGAGGAAAACAAATGAGCAATCAAGTTTTTCGGCAAAATCCGGATGACAAAAAAGGCCCCCAGCCCGGCGGCCCCTATCTCATTCAGATGCTGTTCAAAGAGCCGGTGCCTATGCCGGATAAAGAAACCATGACCGCTGTGATGGAAAAACATATCGGGGCAGTAGAGTGTTTCTGCCATGATAAAAAAACAGCGGGCTTTGCCGCGCAGGACCATATTGCGGAGTTCAAGGACGGAAAGGTTCCGGTGCAGCTGATGGTGATGGGATGCGATCAATTCAAGGGCAAAGGGTTTGACGCATTCCTGATGAGTCAGATGTGGGACTGTCAGGAGGACCGGGATCGGATTTTCAAAGAATGCCGGTATCAGGTGGTAGCCACCGATATGCTGGCTGCGGCGCTTCCGGCTCTGGAACGGGCCAATCTGGATGCCGACTTTGTGGAGGCGCTGGCGGAGCTGTACCCCACCTGTGAGGCGTTCTATTTCCAGAACTGCGGCAAGCTGTTTCTGGCGGAGGATGTGCGCTGCCACCAGATCGAGGGTCCGGACCGCTTTATCCGCTTCGGGATCAATGTCCGCTTCTTCAACATTGAGGGCACCGAGGATATGCTCATTGACACAGTGGGCATGAGTACCCTGTTCCTGCCGGACCTCCAGTACCACTTCCACGGTATGGACCCCAACTGGGTGGTGAACCACGCCTACAATGCGGCTTCCTACATTCTGGAGCATGACAACCCCATCAAGGATGGAGAGACAATAGACGGTGTAGCGG
>JAPFEH010000059.1 GCA_026169195.1 Dysosmobacter sp.
GGTTAGAACGCTAGCCTGTCACGCTAGAGGTCGACGGTTCGAGCCCGTTCCGGGTCGCCATTTATGCTGCTGTAGCTCAGTCGGTAGAGCGCATCCTTGGTAAGGATGAGGTCGGCGGTTCGAATCCGCCCAGCAGCTCCACAAAAACCGCCCTTTTCAACCGAAAAGAGCGGTTTTGTTTTGCTTTTTGTGACCTTTTGGTTTACTTGAAATTTGTGATTAGAGCTTTGACCACAGAACAAGCCACAGACAGAAAAAAACAGGGCTCCAGCGAGATAGCACCGCCGGAGCCCTGTGCTTTTCAGCCAGCCTTTGGGTGTGCTTTCATCGAAGCAATCTCCTGCTTCATTTCCCGAATCAGCTGGGCCGGTTTTTTCTCACATTCCTCCTCGGTGCAGGCGTAGACGTTGCGGGCCACGCGTTTTCCGCTGACGGTGGGGGAGTAGCGGCCCTCCCAGAGGTGGTCGTTGATCTGGCTGACGCAGCCGGTGCCGGGCTTGCGGCGCTGGCCCTTGTAGGGCTGGAAAGTGGAGGGGAGCGGGTTTCTTGGCACCGTGTCAAAATCTTGGGCGGCTTCACTTTTGGCGATTCCACGGTCTATCTTGGTTGCGGCAGTCCTCTGCATCTCGCCCGTCACATGGGCGTAGATATTCAGGGTAGTGCTGCTGGACACATGGCCGATGATGGTCGAAAGAGTCTTGACGTCCATACCGTGCTCCAGAGACGCTGTGGCGAAAGTATGGCGTAAATCATGGAAGCGGAGTCTTTTGCAGTCGGCCCGCTTCAGCACAGTGGACAGCCGCTTTCGCACTGCCGCGGGGTCCATGGGGGAGTCCTCCTTGACTGGCGAGGGGAACATCCAACGGGAGGTAGAGACAGTTTTATAGGCTTTGAGTACATTCAGGACAGGAGGTGGGAGGAGCACAGTCCTCCGGCCTGCCTTGGTTTTTGGCGGAGATACCACCAGTTCCACTCGCACCCGGTGGACCTGCCGCTCTACTTGGAGAGCTCCTGTTTTGAGATTCAGGTCCTCCCATTGGAGGGCGCAGATCTCGCCCCGCCGCAGGCCGGTGGACAGTTCCAGAAGGAGCAATTCATAGCACCCATCCTCTCTGGCCTGGATCAGTAGCCGCTGAATTTCCTCAGGCGTCAGGACCTTCATTTCCCTGGGTTTGGCAGAGGGGAGTTGACGTCCCTCCGAAGGATTTCGGAAGATCAGATTTTCCTCCACGGCCTTGTCCAGTGCGGCGTGGAGGGTGGTGTGAATGCCTCGAACCGTTTGGTCGGAGAGATCTTCGCCATAGAGCTTGGTGCGAAGCAACCGGCCATTTTTCTTGAGATCAGCGTAGAATTCCTGAATGGCTGCGGCCGCGACAGTGTCACAACTGCGGCAGGTGGTTTCTGGCAATCGGCGCATATGACACGGTGTACTGTCAGCGTGTCGCACCGGGAGAGACGTCCCGCACCTGCCGTCAGGTGGGCGCTCACAGAAAAGAGCGGGAGAAGAACGGCAGGGACTTTGCCTGCCGTGAATACGCCAGAGCCTATAACCGGCTGAAGACATGGAAGCAGCGGGGGAAGATCAGCGCGGAGGAATGGAACCGCCGGGTGGCGCACATTCAAGACGTCAAATCGGAATTTCTGGCAGGCGGTATGAGCGATGCGGAGTACACGGCGAAACTGGATCGGGTGTGATCACTGAATCGCAAACAAGAATGGCCGAAAAAACCGATGGGCAAGTCGTGATGACTCGCCCATCGGCTTTTTCTTTGATTATGGCATCGCAGCCTATGCTTCTTCATGGTGAATTGGCTCATTCAGTTCACGAGGCCCGTCCATTTCTCCCCGCCGGAGGAGCTTCTATACTCGTGGGCATTGGTGGCCTCCATGATCTGCTCATAAGCCCAGTAGCTTGCAGGCACATCAGAGAACTTGCGCAGTTCATCGGCGTGAGCGGCCATAAAGTCCGTATCTGCTGCCCGACCCAGCATCCGATTCACAATGACAGTGACCTCAGCGCGGGTGATGGTGTTGTTGGGACGGAAGGTGCCGTCTGCGTAACCGCCGATCCAGCCGTACTTGATCGCGCCTACCACCTGATCATAGAACCAGTCGTCCGCCTTGACGTCGGTGAAGATGTTGCTCCCGCTGGTATCCAGCTTGCCAAAGAGCATGGCGATGACTGTAAACTCTGCACGGGTGATCTGGCGCTCAGGTGCGAATTGGTTGTTGCCGATGCCGTTTACGATGCCCAGGGATGCCAGCGTATTGACAGCGGTGGCATACCAAGCGTCAGCCGAGACATCACGGAACTGCACTGTGATGGGTACATCCTTCTCCAGCAGCAGCCGGTAGAACATCTGGGCGACCTGAGCGCGGGTCATATTGTCGTCCGGTCCGAAGTTTCCGTCCGTGTAGCCGGACAGGTAGGCCATGTGGTCATGGGTGTTCAGCCAGCGGGAAACACCGGTGTCATCCGGGGTGACCGCCGTCTTGACCCACTGGGCGTAGAGATGGGAGCTGGAGCCGCTGACCCGGTAGATGTCCCCGGGGGCGTAGTCTTTGCCGCTGCCGTCTTTCTCGGTGTTCCAGCATACGAATACATACCCGGCCCGGGCGGGGAGCTGCTTCATATCTTCGTAGTCCCGCACCTTCATGGCGCTGCTGCTCTGGGTTTGATAAAAGCGCTTGTCACTGCCAAAATTGGAGTGATAGTACAGGGTGTAGTCGTCGTCATCATCATGGTCGCCGCCCCCGGGGGTGGGGTCTATGGTCTCGACCGCCTTGAAGGTGGCGTTGATGGTGTGGTCGCCGGTCACATTGGTAAAGGTATAGGTGTTCACCGCACCCTGACTGGCCCCATCCACCTCCACATCAGCAATGTTGTAGCCGCTGTCCGGGGTGATGGTGAAGGTCTCCTCGCCGGTGTGGCGCACGCTGACCGCACCGCTGGGGGAGATGGAACCGCCGGTCCCGGCAGTGGCGGTAATGGTGTACTCGCCCTGCTGCCAGGTCAGAGCCATTGCGCCCAATCGGTCGTTGCGCCCAATGGTGACTTTCAGTCCAAATTCGGTGGGAGTTACCTCCAGCTCACTGACTTTGCTGCGTTCAATGACGTTCCCCACATTCTCTCCGTAGTCTTTTTCGGTGTAGGTACGGTCAAGATCCTCAAAGCAGAACAGCTGGAACTCATAATTCTTATCCGTTCCCGTGGGATAGGGGATGTAGAGGTCATAGGACTGTCCGTATTTCAGGTTCGGCGTGATGATGAGGTTGCTGTCGTGGGCGTCGATGAGGTCCAGATACTTCATAGCATACTGACGGGGCGTCCCTCCGGACGGCACGACCAGGCTAGGATCTTCTTTCTCCAGCCGCTCACGCATCATCCGGACATATTGGTCCTCGTCATCACCGCCAGCAGAGAGCACCTCGTCCTGCAAAAGCCGGATGTCCGCGCCGGGATTGGGAGCCTGTCCTGTGATGCCGTTTACCAGATAATTCACATTATCAGGCATCACGGCCACAGCCTGATCTATCGATCGGCTTGGCTCATCTGTGGTGACCTGACTGGAGATCTCCTCGATGTTTTCAATCTCTGCGGCGTTGGAGGCAGCCCGGATGGACAGGGTTCCGGTGCCAAGATAGAACTTCTGACCGTTGATCAAAATGTTCGAGGGAAGTACACCCAGGCCAGGCAGGATCTCCACCTTGGCGATATAAGTGCCGGACGCGTGATCATCCTTGATCTGCGTACCATCCTGCTCGTAGTAATTGATGGTGAAGGGGTACTGTGCGCCGCCGTGGACACCGGGTTCCCAAATCTGTTCCCCAATGGTGATCTTGGCATTTTCCGGGATGCCCTCATAGCGGGGATCGGGGAAGCAGTTGACATAGCTCTCCCCGTCGTGCTTGTCGTCGCCGGTGACATACTTGGCAAGATCCACAGGGCGGACGATAAGAATGGGGGACTTGATCAGCATGAGGGCGTAGGGCGTGTCAGGCGTCAAGCCGGTCAGGCTGATGTCCAGTATGTCCGTGGTCGTAACGGATCCGGTGGCATCGTTGCCCTCCAGCTGGATCAGGGTCAGCCGGGCACCGTCCGCAGGTGTGCCTTCCGCGTTTAGCGGGATGTATCCGGCGTAGAGGATATTGTCCACATCGGGCCGTGGCATGGTGAAGTGGAAAGACTCCGTGGTTGGCTTGAACCAGAGGGCGGAGTAACTCTGGTTTTTCCAGTCGGCTCCTTTTTCAGAAGCCACATCGTCCTTGATTTTATCTGCGGCATCAGTGGATGCCTTGCCCAGAGAGATATCCGCATAGTCTTCGTCTAGTGTAATCGTACCGAAGGAGAGGTAGACGCAGCGGTTGCCCTGTAACACACCGGAGGCGATCTGAATGTGCTCGTTTGCGCTTCGGGAAGAACCGCCATAGGCAGAAATCTGATAGCCACTACCGTTGTTGCTGATTTCGCCGTTCAAAAGCTGAACCAAGGACTTTCCGGCGATGGTATAACTGATTGCAGCTCTGCTATTATTATGGATCCTACCGCCATTCATAATAAATGTTGCATTCTGCCAAGTTGTCTTGCCGTTAACCGTAACTGCAGTGGAATTATTCGAAAGTTCACCACCGTTCATTGTTACCAAGCATCCATTATTTACTCGGACAGCTGTAGAAAAACCGGAAATTAAGGCGCCTTCGGCGATTTTGGCTGTTGATCTTCCTCCGCTATGATTGATGACATAGAGTGCGGTCCCGCTCTTTGATTTTTCGTTAATGATAGATCCCTGAATCGTATACTGTGCGCCATTTGTGGAATATAAGATGGCAGTAGATCCCTTACAATTCCGAACCACGCCAGTGTTGCCTAATATAATATGGGCATAAGTATTCCGTATGACATATCCTGCGCCGGAGCAATCTGAAATAATGCCATTTAACTTTGATTCGTTTGCATACTGTGCGTAAAATGCCGCACCTCCGGTAACACGAGTAATCAGCGAATTCTCTTCTGCAATAAATTGACCGTTGGCCTGTGCTACCACAGCGCCGTGGTTATCCGCTTCTCTTGCTTTGATATCCTCAACAACACCTGTCCCGGCCAATGTAACTACTGCGTGATTACGGACATGGATCGCGACACCGGAAGAGCTTTGCCACATATCCGCATCAAAAGAGATGTTGCTGATGGTGCCGCCGATGCCGACCGTGCCGCCGTCGGCGTAGACCGCCCGGCCGACCATATTTTTGATCTCCGCGCCGTCCTCCATGACGAACTCAGCGCCCTGAAGCCAAACCGCGCCGGCAGGGCCGTTGCTGCCGACCGCTCCTCTTTCGCGCTCCTCTACGGTGGTATCCTCGATCACGCTGCCTGACAGCATTACAAGTTTTGCAGAGTCGGTCACCCGGACAGCGGACATACCGCCGAAGTTCTGGAGCACCGCACCCTCACCCAATGTAATGGTGCAGGAGACGGTGGCGTTGGAGGACACGATGGCATCCTGAGCATATTTAGTATTTTCACTGTTGCCACTGCCGCTGATGGCCTGGGAAAAGACGGTGCCTTCGTGCTTGCCGCCGTCATTCAGAACAATGTTTTCCAGCGTCAGACCATAGGGCCCCTTCCCACTGTTTGCCTGTACTTCGATCATGGCGGGGTTATAAGTACTCCGGGCATTATCCTGTATAGTTTCAAAGTTTTCCCCACGGGTAAGGGTATAAGGACTGCCCTCGCCGCTGGTGATGGTCAGCCTCTTGTTATAGAACCGGGCGCATGTAGTCATGGTCAGGTCAGACATGACATAAATGACAGCGCCGTCCTCGGCCTTTGTGACCGCCTGTGCCAGCGTGGCGTAGGGTGCTTCCTTGCTGCCGTTATTGCTGTCACTACCCTTTGCAGACACATAGACAGCGTTCTCCGCCACAGGGGCGAAAATCATAGCGTTTTGCCTCTCAGAGTCAAGCAGGGCTTCAAAGCCCTTTGCCACATCATCCCGTACCTTCTGCTCCTCACTCAGCGCCTTATAGGCAGCCCAAGCGGCCTCAATGGTGTCCGGCTGTTCCGGATTCAGAGCCTCTGCCGCATCCAAAAACGCCTGGATCTCCTCGGGGATCTCTGGGGAGATCACTCCCGGGATCGGAGCGGATGGCTCCGCAGGGGCCGTATACAGGGGGCATTCCAGGGCGTGAGCCCCGTCCTCACAGCCGGGGAGCCCGGCGCAGACTGGGGTCTCCGCGTCCGGCTCCCCCTCCGGCCCGTCCGGGGCCGTATACAGGGGGCACTCCGGGTCATGGGTCCCGTCTACACAGCCGGAGAAGTTGCCGCAGACCTTCTCTTTAGCAGGCGACTCCTCCGGCCCTGTCGGGACCTCGTAGGTACAGACGGTATAGTCCACCGCGCAGACGGGGCAGGTTTCATCCACGGTATCCTCGGCACAACGGGTCTTGCAGGTGCAGGCCTGAGGCGGAGCATTGCCCAGTTCCTCCACTGCCAGCACCACCGTGGGCAGTGATCCCACGATCAGGCACAGGGCCATGAAGCTTGCCAATATCCGTTTTTTCATTTCTCATTCCTCCTGTTGCAATTTTCCGGGCCGGGAATTGGCTGACCGACCCTGTTTTTTGTTCCATCTCCGCCAGCATCTGCTGGTAGCGTTCCAGACGCTCCAAACGGACTTTTCTGGCGCAGACGGGATGGCCGCATTTCTGCGGCCCCGCTCTGGAAGAAACGACGGCCTTCCAGATGTGCCCACCGGGGCACGCCCACCATACGGCTTGGCAGCTCCTCACCGCCACCTGTTCCGGGATAGAGGGGTCATTGAGAGCGTGGTGTCACTGGGTCGGCAGGGCCAGCTCGTTCCGCTCCGCGCAGTAGTCGTAGAGCGAGGTCCGCAAAATTCATCACCCCCTATTACAATGTATTTACGGTTGAAGGCACGGCAGCCAGCCGTGTCTTTTTCCGCATCGTTGCCAAAGCTGTTAGA